>CAZDTC010000104.1:0-5728 GCA_964508125.1 uncultured Candidatus Kuenenia sp. | reverse complement strand
AACGACGCGGTGTGCTTCAGGGCGGTTGTCAAAGGAGGTGCAAGATGATGATGGTTGCTGCAGCGGGCATCACTTCGGAAGTGCTTGTCCCAGAGGCTGCGACTGGCACGCTGCCGCGTTCGACGCGGCGGATCAGCCTGCTCGACTGCCTGATTGTGACGGGCGACTCGTCCCGCCGGCATCGCTTCGAAGCGGCTGCCGAGTTGGCCGGGTGGCTCGAGTGTTTGTCTCCCGAGACGTCCGGTGAACTTCACCAGGCGCTTGATCGGGACTTTCAGTTGGTGATCGTCGACGTCGCTTCGCCGATCGGCGATCGCGTGACCGACATGCTCGAGCTCGCCGAGGAGATGGCTGCCCGTCCGGGCACGCTCCTGGTGATCTGCGGGTCGGAAGACAGTGTCGACGAGGAGCTGTGGGCCCGTCAGTTGGGCGCCTGGCTCTACCTGCCCGGTGTGTGTGATGGCGACAGCCTGACGAGCCTGTGCGTCGAGGCCCGCCGCCTGCGTGATTCGGCTCCGGCTGTCGCCGTTGCCTGGTGATCTGGTTCCCCGTTTGTCCCAAGGTTTGTCCCCCCTTTTCCCACGAAGGAGAAGCTCGCCATGTCCGCCCCGAACTACAGCGATGACGTCGGTATCGACTACTCGTCGCTTCGCATCCGCGACCGCCGCTCGAGCGACCACGACTCGCGCCGCACGTCGCAGCCCCGCTACGCCCGTTCGCGGCGCAGCCCCTCGCAGGTCAACGGCATCCACCGGCGCCGCAACAAGCGGTTTGCCTGGTAGTCGCCCGTCGTCAGGTTTCCCAGGTTCCGTTCGAAGCGTTTTTCACCCGAGTTCTGTCATGCCCCGTTCCCTTCCAACCCGAGTCAGCCGGCCGTCGCGGCTGCGGCTCCGCACGACGTCGCGTCGCCTGCGGGGACCGCTCTCCCGACACACACGGCGGCGGGTGGCACGACGGGCACGGCGACGACGCGTGTGGATGCACCACTTCGCACCGGAAATGCAGGCGGGCACGCCCCGTCGGCAGGTCAACACGTTCTCTCACTCATCTGGCCGTTGGCCGGAGAGCAGTCACCACCACTTTTGGACTGCCTCCACGCCACGGGATCCGTCGGGGTCACACCCGCCGGAGGCCACCCCGGCAGGAAGCGCGTCGCTTCCGAACGCACTGAACTCCATCTCAAAAGCAGGATCCAAAACCATGTCTTCCCTGAAGTATGTCTCGAATATCAAGTTCAATAGCCTCGGCACCGCGGTGTTGTTCGCCGCCGTGTCGGTCATGGCGACCGCTGCTTTCGGCGGCGTTGTCAACCATGGTGATTTTCCCACCGGTGGAAACGCCATATTCCGTGAGGTGACGGAGTCCGGCCCTGATATTCCGACCGGCGGGCCCGGACTGTATGCTCCGCCCCCTCCCGTGGCCAGTGCCAGCCTCGACGGAGAGGCGAATCAGTTGGCCTTCTTCCCCACCCGGTACATCCTCACCGACCAAAACCTCAGCTTTGATCTGAAGAGCCTGTCATCGCAACTTTCCATGTATGTCACGGCCGTGTCGGATCCTGCAGCGAGCCTGAATTCAGTAAACCTGCAGATCGCCGGAGGCTATGACCTGTATGCTCCGTTCACGAACATTCCACCCAGCAACACGACCTCGATTGCCCAGGTGAAGATGAATGATGTTCCGGTGACCGTCCGTGTGACTGGCGTGGATCAGAGCCCGTGGGCGGTCGGTGGTCCTCTGGCGGTGACCATGCCGGTGCTGCCGAGCAACGTCACCGTGGTCGGCCCGAATGGTGCCGCGTCGGGTGTGTGGCAGGGGTCGTATGCGGTGGACATGAACGCTCTGCGGGCTGCCGCGGGCTTGGCGCCCGGGCAAAAGATCACGGAGATTCAGATCCAGGCCCCGACGTCGGTCAGTGCAGCGAGCATGTATGCCCGGGCCCAGGCTAGCGTCACCAACTTCGAGGTGCAGACCGGCATCGCCGTGCCGGAGCCGCCGACGGTGATCCTCGCGGGCCTCGGTGTCGCGGCCGTCGTCGGCCAGAGCTACCGCCGCCGCATGACGCGGCGGAGTGGCGAGGATGGGGCTGCGACGCTCGGTGGTGAGTTCGGTGCGATCGCCCTCACGGCTTGATCGCCCACGACGGGAGCCCTCGACCGAGGCCTGGTATCGGTCGCAATACAACCGTCCGCGTGGTGGTGGATGGAGTTCACGGCAGGGCCGCGTCAGCGGCCCTGTTCGTATTTATAGATGGGGAAACATGCGGTCGGCTTCGTGGATGATGACCACGCTCTCCGCCCGCCGCACGAGGCGCTGCACGGCGTCGGGCGTCGCCGCATAGCCAAACTCGAGATTCTCGACCAGCGCCTCGTCGAGATTGCCGAGGAGCACGAGCCGCCGGTCCTCGAGGCCGCGGGCCAGGAACCGGGCCTCCACGGCGTCGGCCACGAGCGACTGGTCGCCCGAACGCCGCGCCTCCTGCACAAGCGGTTGCAGCGGCGCGCCTTCGCGCCACCTCGTGACGACCGGCCCGGGCGGCTCGGTGGAGCCGGCGACGCAGATCGTGCCTCCCGGCCGCGTGATCCGCGCCGCCGCCGCGATGGCCCGGGAGAAGGCGTTGAAGCCGGAGGACGCCTGCGACACCGAGCACACGGCGAGATCGGCCGGTCGGGCGACGGCTGGTGCCCAGGCCGCAGCCGCGGCCCGCGCCTGCCGGGCGGCGGTGGTGGATGTGCCGAAGGTCGCTGCGGCGAGCGAGCCGTCGCGGCCGGCGACGACCCTCAGGCACGCGGTGACGCCGAGTTGCCAGACGACGGCATCGAGATTGGCCCGCCAGCGGCGGAGCGCCCCGCGGCCCCGGCGGGCGAGGTCGAGCAGCAGATCGGCAGCGCATTCTTCCCGGCCGAACGCAGGCCAGAGTTCGCCGCCGAGCGAGCGGCCGCCGAGGCGCGCGTCGAACGACCATTCCCCCACCGTCACGACCACGTCGGCATCGACGAGCGTCCGCGCCATGTGCATCGGATGCCCCGCCTTGTCCGCCGCCAGGTAGGCCGTCTCCGCGACTGCGGCGGCATGAAACTCGGCCGCGGCGTCGAGCCCGGCGGCCGTGGGGCCGGCATGGAGGATCGGGAGCGAGTCGTCCGTGATCCCGGCGTCGGTCAACCGGGCCTTGATCGCGGCGATCACGTGCCGCGCCTGGGGTATTCCACCGGCCACGGCGATCACCACCCTGTCGCCGGGCACCGCGTGAGCCGCCAGCGGCGGGCCGTCGAGCGGCGCCGAGACCGCGGCCTCGACGATCCGCTCGGCGTCGGAGCCCGTCACGCCAGCAGGGCCGATGAGCTCGGCGACGAGCGCCGCCGGACGCACCTCGACGACGAGGGGAGCCGTGGCACCAGCGCGGAGTTCGATGCGGTTCATCACGACATCATAGGGAACGCCGTGGGGTGAACGGCACTGCCATCGCTACGACCCGTATCTTTCCACCATCTCACGCCGGCGGTGAGCGCCGCACACGCGATCCGTCGAAGACGGGATCGGGGCGACGGTGCCGCGTGGCACCACCCCGACAGGAAGGAAGCCGTCATCCATGCGCTCGTTGCTCACCACCCTCGGAATCGTCGTCCTCGCGCTGCCGCTCTGCTTGTCCGCCCGGGCGGAGGCCGCCGACACGACCATCGTCACCGACGGCACCGGGGCGGCAGCCATGGACGGCATGATGGAGCCGGGCTCCGCCGGCTGCGGCTGCCGCGACGTGCAGCAGCCGCCGTGGCATGGCAACGTGCAGGGCCCCGCCTGCGGCCCGGCGTGCCACAGCGGAGGCAAGAGGTTGTTCCACGCCGACCCCTGCGGACAACTGCACCTGCGGGCCTACGCCCGGGCGCATTGCATGACCCTGCCCCCGTGTTTCCCGCGGCTTCACGGCCTGTTGGCGGATGGTTTCATGCCGACGCCCCCGCCACCGGCGTTGCCCCGCTGCCACGAGTGCGGCGCGGTCATCGAGGGAGGATTCTGATCGCGTTGGCTCTAGGGAGCGAGCCATAGCCGCCCCGCGATCAGCATGGCCGCCGTGACGACGAGCGTGCCAGCCACGTCGATGACCGCGCCGCCCGCCATCATGGCCTTCAGCGGCACGCGGCCCGAGCCGTAGACGAGCGCGTTGCAGGGCGTGCTCACCGGCATCATGAATCCGAGGCTCGCCGCGAACGTGGCGGCGAGCGCCGCCGGGAGCGGGTCGACGCCGATCGCCTGCCCCATCGCGATCATGATCGGCACCACCATCGTGGCGCTGGCGACGTTGCTCGTGAATTCGCTCGTCACGACGGCCACGAGCGCGGCCATCGCCACGAGTGCGGCCGCGGCTCCGCCGCCCTGCGGGATCAGGCCCGTGATCGCCCGGCCCACGGCCGCGGCCAGCCCGGTCGAGAAGCAGAGTTCGCCGAGCGCGAGCCCGCCGCCGTAAAGCAGCACGATATCCCAGTCGATGCGGGTCTGGCTCCAGACGAGCGCCCGCGGCGTCCGCCCGTCGGGAAGATCGCGATTCCCCGGCAGGATGAAGAGCAGGATCGCGCCGATCACGGCAGCGACCCCCTCCGGCAACCGGTCGCGGAGCCAGCGATTCAGCGGATGATCCGGCCCCAAGGCCACGAGGCACAGGCCCGGCAAGACCCACATCGCGACGGTCATCGCGAATGCGATCGCCGTCGAGCGTTGCCCAGCAGTCCACGCTCCGAGCCGGGATCGCTCGGAACGCACGAACGCCTGCACTCCCACGAGCCGTTCCACTCCCGCCGGAAACATCCGCGCCATGGCCGCGACGAGCACAGTGGCCATCACGGCCACGATCGGCAGGCTGATCATGCACCACCCCGGAAACGAGATGGTCACGCCCGTCTGCTCGCGGATGAATCCCAGGCCGATCAGATTGGTGGGTGTGCCGATCGGCGTCGCGAGTCCGCCGATCGACGCCCCGAATGCGATGCACAGATGCAGCCCCGTCGCAAACGCCGCCGCCGGCCGCATTCCCGATCGGTCGGCCGCCTCGTCGATGGCAGCAAGGATGCCCGACACGATCGCCAGCATCATCGCCGCCGTGACGGTGTTCGAGATAAACGCGCTGATCGCCACCGACACGGCGACCACCGCTGCCATGATCCCGACGGGCCGCTCCCCGACCGCGGGCAGCGAGAGCATGGCGTAGGCCAGACGTCGGTCGAGCCGATGCTGCCGGATCGCCTCGGCGATCAGGAACGACCCGATGAACAGGAAAATCAGGGGGTCGGCAAACGGCCGAAACACCTCCTTGGCGGGCGCCACTCCCGCCACGACGCATGCCGCCGCCCCGAGCAGCGCCGTCATGGCCAGCGGCAGGGCCTCCGTGAACCAGAGCACGATCACCGCCACGACGATCGGCGCGAGTTTCTGTGCTTCCGGGGAAAGCTCCATGGCGACACTGTATCGCGCCGTGTGGCAAGCGTCCCGCTTGCCATCATGGAGGACAGGCTTCAGCTGTCAGGCCTTTTCCGGTGCGCGCCGGCTCGGAGTTGCCCATCCCTCGGCGACACTCGCCGCAGGCGAGTCGCCGCGCCGCAGCACCGCTGCGGCCGCGGTCGCCCGGAGGTGCGACCGCCGGCATTCAAGCCGCACCTCGGCTGCGGCTTCGAATGCCCAAGCAAAAACGGACAGGATGTCCGTGTTTTGCGTAAAGTTAGTACGTTTTCCCGAGTGA
>CAZDTC010000103.1:0-7311 GCA_964508125.1 uncultured Candidatus Kuenenia sp. | reverse complement strand
TCGAGGCGGCGCTCGCCTACGGCGGCGGCGTGGCCGCGCAGAAGATCACCCGCGATGGACTCGGCGACCTGGCCTCGGAGAGCGACGCCCGCAGCCTGCGGCAGTTCCTCACCACGACGTTCTCCGGGCTCGGCAGCGAGGCCGCCGACAAGATCCTCGTCGAGGCCGAACTCGCGCCTCGCCAGAGCCCCTCCAAGCTCAAGAAGCAGCAGCTCGATGCCCTCCACAGCGCGATGCAAAACGTGAGCGTCGACGAGGGACAGAGCATGAACGTGCTGCGCTACGCCAACCGCGTGCCGCTCCAGTTCCAGCCGGCGGCCTGCGCCGTGACGCAGACAATCCTCTCGACGAACTGGCGATCCTACGGGCTGTCGCAGTCACGCGGGGGCCTGCCCAGCGGGCCGGTGACGGCGATGGTGCATGTGGCAAGCGTCTGGGTGCCGTTCACGAGCGAGTCGAAGGAGGCGATCGCCCACTATCCCGAAATCCAGAAGGAGATCAGGCTTGCGCTCCAGGCCGTGGGCCGCAAGCTCGGCATGTACATGCGCCGGCGGCTACGGGTGGCCCAGGAGGGGCAGCGGCGGAGCATCTTCCTCCGCTATCTCGGCGAGGTGGCCACGGCGGTGGCCCAGATCAACGGTGTCGACCGGGCCAAGCTCTACGAGCAACTTCTCGCCGTCGCCAAGAAGAAGACGGCAGAGGCCGACGTCAAACTCGACGACCGCGGCCGCCCGATCGAGGAGGCCGACGACCTCGACCTCGGCGATAACTGCATCATCGTGCCGCAGGTGGTTCCCGGCGCAGCCGACGCCGATGCAGGCCTCGAGCCGAGCAGGAAATCGAAAGGCACGGGGCGCAAGGCGAAGATCGCGACGGTGGAAGGAGACGAATCGGCTGCGGCCGGCGAGGCCCCGAAGCGCCGCACGGCGGCACGGGCGTCCGCGCGTGCGGCAAATCGGGCTTCGGGAAAGCGGCGGGGAAAACGCGGCAAGGCGTGAGTGCGTGACAGGCTGAAGCCTGTTCTACACCGATCCTACGACTGTCCTACTTCGTGGCCTTGAGACGCTCGACTTCCGCCTCGAGAGCCTTCACGCGATCTTCAAGTTGCTGGAATTTCTCCCGGGCCTTCTCCATGCGCTCCTTCATTTCCTCGCGGGCTTTCTCCATCCGCTCGCGCCCCTCGTGCATTCGCCGTTCGAACATCTCGCGCATTTCCGGCGGCACGTTCCGAGGACTGCGCGGCGGCCCGCCCCACTCCGGATGGTCGTGCGGGGGACCCTCCGGGCGTGGCCCGTCGTGAGGAGGACCGCGGCGTTCGCCTCGGGGAGGCCCGCCGGGCCCCATCCGGCCCTCCATCCGCTCGAGCAAGCGGTCGAGTTTTTCGGCAATCCGGTCGAGGCGATCGGGGGACTCGCCCGCCCGCTCATAGGCCGGTCCATCTTCGGCCGCCGTGACGGTGTGCATGCGATCCGCCACGCACGCGATCCCAAGGCCGCAGGCGGCCAGTCCCATCCACTTCCACAAACTCGTCATGGCAAATCTCCTCTGTTGCTTGATAGATGCATGCGCGATATCCGGTCGTGCCTTACGCTGATAGAGAAATGAACGCCCTGGCAACCGAAAAGTTTCGCGACCCCTCGCTCGTCGATTTCGGCGGCGGCCGACGGCTGGAACTGCTGGGCGGCGTGCTCGTCGATCGGCCGCTCGCCCTGCCCGACCTGCCGCAACGCAGCCGGCCCGGGCTCTGGGAGGCCGCCGGAGCCGTGTTCAGCCCGGCCGGATGGCACTTTCCGACACCAACTCCCGATCCCTGGATCGTGCACATTTCACTCGACCGATCGAAGGCCATCTCCCTCGAGGTTCGGCCCGCGCCCTCGGGGCAGGTGGGGCTGTTTCTCGAGCAGATGGAGCAGTGGCGCTGGCTGGCGGCCGTCACGCCACCGGGCGCCCGCGTACTCTCCCTCTTCGCCCATTCCGGAGCCGCCACGCTCGCGCTCGCCGCAGCCGGCGCCGACGTCGTCAACGTCGACGCTTCGCGGCCGGCGTCGGCCATGGCACGGCGCAACGCCACGGCGTCGGGCCTCGAAGCCGCACCCATCCGCTGGATCTGCGACGACGCCCGCGCGTTCGTGGCCCGAGAGGTGCGCCGCGGCGCCCGCTACGACGGCGTGGTGCTCGATCCACCTTCGTGGGGCCACGGATCGAAGGGGCAGGCCTTCTCGATCGACCGCGATCTCCTCCCGCTGCTCAGCGACATCGCCAGACTGGTCACCTCCCCATCTGCTGGACCCGTCCTGCTCACCTGCCACTCGCCCGGCTGGAATCCGCGCCGGCTCCACGGCACACTGACCGACATCTTCAGGGGCCGGATCGAGTCCGGCACGCTCGCATGTGACGACGCCGGCGGCCGCCCGCTTGCGCTCGGTGCCTTCGCCCGGCGATCCTCTTCATGATGAACCATCCCGACGAGATCACGAGCCCGGCCAACCCGCGCGTCCGTGCCGCAGCGAGCCTGCGCGATACCAACGCTCGGCGGGCGACGGGGCTCACGCTCGTCGACGGCCTGCGCGAGATCGGCCGGGCGCTCGCCGCGGGCGTCGAATTCACCGAGGCGTTTATCGACCGCGATGCCGCCTCCGATCCGACCCGGGCCGAAGTGCTCGCCGCTCTCGCGGCCAGGCAGGTGCCCACGGTGGCCCTCGCCAGCCGGCCGTTCGAGAGGATTGCGTTCGGCAGCCGCAACGAGGGGATCGTGGCGGTGGCCCGCTTCAGTGCCCGCGGGCTCGATGCCTTCACCGTGGCCAGCGATAAGCCTGTGGTGATCGTCGAAGGAATCGAGAAGCCGGGTAATCTCGGGGCCATCCTGCGCACTTGCGATGCCGCCGGGATCGCCGGAGTCATCGCGTGCGGCAGTGGCACCGATCCAGCAAATCCGGCCGTGATCCGGGCGAGTCTCGGCACGGCGTTCACGCTGCCGCTGGCCGTGTCGACCACGCCCGCGGCGATCGCGTGGTGTGCACACCATCGCCGCACGGTCGTCGCAGCCACGCCCGAAGGCCGCCTGCTCTGGCATCAGGCGAGGCTCGACGGGAATGTGGTCATCCTGCTCGGAAGCGAGGCCTTCGGGATCTCATCGCCCTGGCGGGAGTCGGCCGCCGCCGGCACGATCGCCTGGGACACGATCCGCCTGCCGATGCACGGGATCGCCGACAGCCTCAACGTGGCCGCCACCGCCGCCATCCTGGCCTACGAATCGCTCCGCCAGCAGACGGCATCCCCTCGCGACACCACATCATGAGCGATCTCTTCGATACGCTCGCCACGGACGCGACACGCGACACGACGGCGATGCTTCGCACGCTCGCCGCGTCGCTGCGGGAGCGTCGCCGCTGGCACGCGCTGTTCGACCTGCGGTTGCTCGAGGCCCGCGCGTCCCTCGGCCTTCCGATTTCGGGGGATCTATCCATGGTCGATCCCGCCCATCGCGAGGTGCTCGACGAGCGGTCGCTCGCCGCCTGCCGCGAGGTGGGCTGGCCGCTGCTCGATGAGGGCGCCGTGGCGGCCGGCTGGATGTATCTACGGGCTGCGGCCGAGCCGGAGGCAGTGGCCGGGAAACTCCGGGAACTCGCCGCCCGCCTGCCCGCCGACGACGAGGCCGCCGAGACCCGCCGCCAGGAGATCGTGCACGTGGCGCTCTGGGAAGGAATCGATCCGGCGCTCGGCCTCGAAGTCGTGCTCGCCAGCCAGGGGACGTGCAACGCGATCACCGCCTATGAGCAGGCCGTGGCACGGCTGCCGGCAGCCCGCCAACAGTCAGCCGCCGCCCTCCTCGTCGATCACCTGCATCGCGATGTGATGGAGAATCTTCGTGCCGACCTCGATCGCCGAGGCCTCCTTCCCGCCGACGCGCGGCCGGCCACGATTCCGGATCTCCTCGAGGCTGTGGGTGGCCTCACCGACGACCCGAACGTGCACATCGACGTGTCACACTTGCAGTCGGTGCTTCGCATCGCCCGGGTGGCGACGGCCCGCGACGTGATCGACAAGGCATGGGAGCTGGCCGTATACGCCTGCCGCCTGCCGGCCGACGTCACCTATCCCGGCGAACCGCCGTTCGAAAACGTCGGCGAAGCCTCGCGGCTGTTCTTTGGTGCGCAGTTCGGCCGCGATCCAGAGGCTGCCGTACGGTTCTTCCGGGCCGCCGCCGTGAAGGCCCGGATCGAGCAGGCCGACTCGCTTCCCGCCGACATCCTTGTCCTTCTCTTGTGGCGGCTCGGCCGACCGGCGGAGGCGCTTCACGCGGCACTCGAGCGGCCCACCGACGGCGGCATGCCGAGCCTCGTGCAGACCAGCGGCATGGTGCCCTCGCTCCTCGAACTCGCGCGAAAGGGCGATGCTCTCGACGTGCTCCGCGCGGCCTGCCGCGCCCGCGGCGACGAGATCACGTTTGCGGCGACGTTTTTGTCGGGCTGATGGTTGCGGGTGACGGGCTGAAGCCTGTCCTACTTGTGGGGCATGCACGTGTGGCAGTGCGACCGCGTGTCATAGCCGACCTGCGTGGCGGTCATGAATCCGCGGCCCGGAGGCATCTGCCAGGGGGCCAGCACGTCGGGGGCCTGCACGCCGCCGTGATGCCCGCGCCAGCGGTTGCAGGCGTCACACGGATCAGGACGACTCGGTTCGTGGATCTCGCCGCGATACCGCGGGCCGCAGCCGGTGTCGCCGCAGGGCGTCTCGCGGTTTGCGACACGCGGTCCGCAGCCACGACAGGGAATCGGCTCCCCGGCGGTGGCGACCGTGACAAGGCCGGCTACGACAAGGCCAATGGCTGCGAGTGTGGAGTTCATGACAGTCGTATCGGTCGTGCGGCCGGCGAACGTTGCCCTCGCCATGGCCCACACGACAAAGTCGTGGCCAGATTGCCCGTCTTGCCAATGCCCTACGTGACGGCGATCGAGGGCAAACCCCTCACCCGTTCAAAGAGGCGGAGGTATTCCCGTGCGCTCGTCTCCCACGACCAGTCTTCGGCCATGACCCGGCGTACGAGATGTGCCCACATCGCTCGATCAGCATGAGCCGCCAGCGCCCGCTCGACGGCATGTTCGAGCGCGAGCGAATCGAACGCATCGAACACAAATCCGCTGGCGCGGCCGGTGGCGAGGGCCTCCGGCGTCGCATCGACCACGGTGTCGACCAGCCCGCCCGTCGCCCGCACCACGGGGATCGTACCGTAGCGCAGGGCGTAAAGTTGCGTGAGTCCGCAGGGCTCGTAGCGGCTCGGCACGAGCATGATGTCGGCGGCGGCGAACAGCAGATGGGCGAACTCCTCGTCGAATCCGATCACCACGTCGACTGCACCGGGAAACGATGCGGATACGCGCCGCAGAGCCTCTTCCGTCTCCGCCGATCCAGTGCCGAGGATCACGAAACGGGCCCGGCCGACGCTCGCCATCCGGCCGAGCATCTCGATCACGAGGTCGATCCCTTTCTGTTCGACGAGCCTTCCCACGAGCCCCACCAGAGGCCGAGGATCGACTGCGTTGCGGCCGAGCCGCGCGGCGAGTGCAGTCTTGGCGGCAGCCTTGCCTTCGGCCGCGTCGTCGGATCCGTAGCCGCGCGGGATGTGCCGATCGGTCTGTGGGTTCCACGCCGTGGTGTCGATGCCGTTGACGATCCCGGTGAGTGAGTCGCTCCGCGCTGCGAGCACCCCCTCGAGGCCACAGCCGCCGGGATCCCGCTGGATCTCCCGGGCGTAGGTCGGGCTCACGGTGCTGATCGCATCGGCGAACACGAGCCCCGTCTTGAGAAAGCTCAACTGTCCGTAAAACTCCATTTGTTGCCAGTTGAAATACTTCCAGTTGAAGCCCGTGAGCAGCATGTCCCAGTGCCAGAACAGTCCCTGGTAGGCCATGTTGTGGATCGTGATCACCGAGCGGGCCCCGGAGAGCATCGGCCACGCGCGATAGACGAGCTTCTGGTATGCCGGCACGAGCCCCGCCTGCCAGTCGTGGCAGTGCAGGATGTCGAACGGCCGGTCCTGGCGGCCGGCGAATTCGAGTGCCGCCCGGGCGAAGAAGATGAACCGTTCGGCGTTGTCCGGATAGTCTTCCGCGCCGCCGTAGAGCGTCGGGCGGTCGAAGCACTCGTCATTGGCGACGAAGACCACCGGTACCCCGGAGCCCGGCAGTTCGCCGCGCAGGATCCGCGCCGTGGGCCGCCGCGTGCCGATCGGCACCTCGAACGACAGGCCCGTCGGCTCGATGGAGAGCCCCTTCGCAAATACCTCGCGGTAGGCAGGAATCACGAGCGTGACGTCGCAGCCGAGCCGAGCGAGCGCCCCGGGCAGAGCCCCGGCGACGTCGGCGAGCCCCCCCGTCTTGGCGAAGGGCACCGCTTCGCTCGCCACCATCAGCACACGCATCAGACGACGTTTCCGCTGTTGAATTCAGGGCGGCAGACGGCCGGTATGGACAGCCAAGTATAAGATGGATCGATCAATCATGTCGCCGCTCGTCAACTCATCCGCACCGTTTCGCTTTCGGCTCTCTTGCCCGAAGCGCACGAAGTTCTGGCCACCAGCCGCGGCCCAACTCGACGACGCCTGCCGCCTGCCGACGCTCGCACCGCTCGCCAACGCACCCGACGTGCTCGATCTGGCCATCGCCTGGAACGAGCAGGGCCTCGGCCTCCGGGCCGTGGCCCGCGGCGTGGGCACCTCGCGCTGGTGCCAGCCGACCAAGCCCGAAGACAGCGACGGCCTCCACCTCTGGATCGCCACGCGGCCCACCGGCGAGAGCCACCGAGCCGGCCGCTACTGCCGCCGGCTCGCGCTCCTGCCAACCGGCGGGGGCCGCATGGCGGACCAGGCCGTGGCCGTGGCCGCCGTGATCCCGCGCACGAGCGAGCCGCCCGCCGAACTCCCTGCCGGCGCCGTGCTGATCGAAGGCAAGCCCACCCCCGACGGCTGGCGAATCGCCGCCTTCATCTCGGCTGCGGCGCTACCGGGCTGGGATCCCGCCGAGATTCCCCGCCTCGGCTTCTGCGCCGCGCTCATCGACCGCCGCCTCGGCCGCGTCCCCTTCTGCGCCCCGCCGGAATACCCGTGGGACGCCGACCCCACGACCTGGGCCGAGCTCGAGCTCGTGTCATAACGCCGCGTGTAGGACAGGCTTCAGCCTGTCATGCCCTGTTCAAAGTTGCCGGCTCGGGGTCGCCCCTACCGTCTCGCCGGACGTTCGCCTTCGCCCTCCAGGCTACGGCTCACTCGGATTTGCCTGCGCTGCGCCATCCATGGCTGCGCTGGTCAAATAC
>CAZDTC010000102.1:0-7328 GCA_964508125.1 uncultured Candidatus Kuenenia sp. | reverse complement strand
GGAGGATCACCGTCTCGCCGCGCTCTTCCACGGCTCGCACGAGCGCCGACAGGTTCGTTTTCGCATCGTGAATGTTGACGTTGATCATGTGGACTAAGTTAGTCGGAATACGCCGATTCGTCAAGGAGGCACGTCCGTCGCTGTTGCCCTACTCCAGCCGGATGTCGTCCACGGAGAACACGGCCGGCTTCGCGTCCAGGCCGTTGAACCCGCACCACGCGCACCCCTCGAACTCAGGCTGGTAAAACGGCAGCCCTTCCTTCGAGGTCGTCGCACCGTCCGGGCCGGTGAGCCGCAGCGCATACGTCTTCGGCTTCCCCGCGCCTTCCTCGAACTCCACCTCCGCCCGCAGCCAGCGGCCCAGGTCGTATCGGCCCACGGTCATCCAGCCGGGCGATAAAGGTGACAGCCACCAAATCTGGGCAAGATGCTTGCGTTCAGGAGCGGTGCGTGGCAGCTTCGCCGGCCCGGGGCCGGCCGCGCGGCCGCATGGTTGCCCCGAGGTCGAGCCGTTTGGCCGCCTGCGTCACCCAGGCATCGTCGCCATAGGGCCTGCCCCGATTCACGCTCGCCCGAACAACGGCCAGCTCGCCTTCGGTCTGCGGCCGGTTCACGTGCTCGATCCACAGATCCCGGTGCTGGTCGGCTGGGCCGGGCACCGGCCAGGCGGAGAGCGGAATCGGGCAGGCCGCCGAAGCCTGGCCCAGGCTCGACCACGGCCATGCTTCCGCGCGGGAGACGAGATTGGCCCGCAGCGGGTTGCGTTCTACATAGCGGACGACGGCATGGAAGTAGTCCGTCGTCTGGAGATCGGAAACGACTTGAAGCGGCCCTGGTAAAGGTGGCCGAGGCCGATCTCGTTGCGCGCGCTTCCAGCGCTTCACGTGCAGGTTCGTGAGGTGCTGGATGAAAGCCGACAGGTCGCCGTCGTGCTCCGGCCAGAGCACCATGTGCCAGTGGTTGGGCATCACGCAATAGCCGCAGATCCGCATGCGTCGGATCCGGAGCGTCTCGGCGAACGTCTGGATGAAGCCCTCGTAGTCGGTGGCGGATTCGAAGACCGTCCGCCGGCCGACCGCCCTGTTCAGGACGTGAAACGGCACACCGCCCGGTGAAACGCGACGCATGCGAGACATGCACGCATGTATACCATACGGGCACGCCGCGTCAAGTTACCCAGATTTGGACCCAGATTTGGTGGCTGTCACCTTTTCCCTTCCTGGCAACTGGAGGATCGGTTTCGGCGGGCGGTCGGCCGGTCGATCCACGACGACATGCTGCACGTGCGGCTGGGCGAGGCCCGCCGGCTCGTCACCACCACCGATCTGCCACTCAAGCAGATCGCCCCGCGGTCAGGCTTCCGCTCCGTGGCCTACATGACCACGCTCTTCCGCCGCCACTTCAATACCACGCCCGCCTCCCTGCGGGCGTCGAGCGTGCGGACCGCCCGATAGGCGAGCATCCGCTCGTCGGCCGTCACGAGCGTCAGGTCATTCATCCTTGCCGTGGCGACGAGAATTCGATCGGCTGGATCCTTGTGGAACCGCCCCGGCAGTTTGTAGGCCTCGATCGAATCGACCGCGGCCCGCACCCAGCGATCGAGGCTGCCTTTGAGTTCCAGCAGCCTAGCGGCAACGAGGCGAGCGATCTCGAGAACCGCGCGGGAGACGAGATTGGTCCGCAGCGGGTTGGACAGGGGTGCACGTTGTCTACGATCCCTCCTAGGCAAAAGGGGACCGCGCGAGATGAAATAACGTGCCGCGTCCCCGGCCCGAGGCCCCCCAAGGAGCGTCCCATGTCTGCAGAGCGCCATGACGATCTGTCTCGGCGATCGGTCTTGAAGCAGGTGGCCATCGGCGGCGTCGGGTGCGTCGCCGGATCGGTCATCACCGTCGCCGGAAGCGATCGGGCCTCCGCCGCCATCGAACAGGTCGCGGAGAAGGGCACCTGGCTCGCCGAGCGCGCTTCCTGCGTGAGTGGCAACAGGCTCCTGGTCGCCGATGGAGCAGGGCCGGTCCGCACGCAGGCCCGGGATATCTACTGCCCTCGCTCGGCCCGGGAGATCGCCGACCTCGTCCGATCCCTGCCGGCGGGCACCCCCGTGGCGATCGTGTGCGGAGGGCACGAGTCATCGAACGCCGCCGCCGTCGCCAGCGACGGCTCGGTGATCCTCGACATGGCGAATCTCAAGTGGATCGAGTTCCACGAGGATAAGGAGCGTTCGCTCGTCACGGTTGGGGGCGGCGTCGTGTTTCGGGAACTTGTGGAGGCGGTGAAGGAGCGGAAGGGGGCGTTGCCGGTCGGAACGGGGCCCGGCGTCGGGGTCGCCGGATACGTCGTCAACGGTGGACTGAGCGGCTATTTCTCCCGCCGCCTCGGCCTGCTCGGGCAGCGCGTGACCAAGCTCACGGTGGTGACTGCCATGGGCGAGATCCGCGTGCTCACGCCCGACGACGAACTCTTCATCGCGATGCTCGGGGCCGGCAGCGCCCTCGCGGTCGTCGTCGACCTGACGCTCGACATGGAGCACGAGAGCGTCGTCAGGGGAGCCGAGCAGCGGGTCGTCTCCTTCGAGACACGGGGGCAGGCGGTGGCCTTCGCACGCCAGGCGATGCGTTTCCAGCGAGACCATGTCCTCGCCGACGACTCGGTGTCGATGGAATTGGTGGTCACGGGCACGAAGGCCCTCGTGGCGACGTTCGTCTTCTACGACACCTTCCGGGGGAGCATGGCGGAGTTCGTCGCGCCGCTCGAGGATCTTGCCGCCGGGATGAAACTCCCGATCGTGGCGTCGTCGCGGTTGAACTCCTGGTATGAAACGGCGGCCGCCCTCTGGCCGGTGATCAATGCCATGAAGGGGAGTCCGCTGGCGATGCTGCAGCATTGCATGGGCACCGAGGGCCCGCCTGCCGACGCGATCCTCGATGCCATCTGCGACACGGTCGTCGCCGGAGCGCCGCTCGACGAGGCGACGTTCTCGATCGTGGAGGCCCGCACGCTCGGCGGGGCGGCGATGTCGAAGGATCCGCTCCCGACCGGCAACTGCCGGCACCGTTTCTTCGTGGATCTCATCACCCTTTACGATGCCAAGGACAAAACGGTGGCGGAGCGGCGGGCGATCGCCGACATGACCCGCGGCGTCATCGAGAAGGCCCGGGGCGTGGAGGGGCTAACGGTCGACTTCAGCGGAACGCACTCCCAGCCGGATGATCCGGGCTCCGCCGTCTCGGCGGCGATCATCTTCGGCTCGGAGTCGATGGCATCCATGGTTCGCGAGCAGAAAAAACGTGTCGACCCCGGCAATCGCTTCCGCTTTCACCCTTACGCGAAGTTCCTCTGACGGGCGGCGAGGATGGTCGGTTGTCCACTGCATCGAGGAGTACGTGCATGTCGGAGATCCTGAGCAGATTCGGTGCCGCGCTCGCGGCGGGTGGGGTCCGCGTAGTGGACCTCACCCACGTGTTGTCGGAGGACTTCCCCACCCTCGTGCTGCCGGCACCCTACGGCCAGGCTCGCCCCTTCAGGATCGAGCCCATCTCCCGATACGATGAGGCGGGGCCGGGGTGGTACTGGAACAACTTCTCCTGCGGCGAGCATGTCGGCACTCACTTCGACGCTCCCGCCCACTGGGTCACGGGACGCGATCTGCCGCGCAACACCGTCGACACGATCGACGTCGGGAAGTTCATCGCCCCGGCCGTCGTCGTTGACGCGAGTCCCGAGGTCGCCGTTGACGACGACTGGCTCCTCACCGTCGACTTCCTCCGAGCCTGGGAGGAGCGTCACGGCCGCATCCCCGCGGGGGCGTGGCTCGCCTTCCGCACCGACTGGTCGAAGCGGATCGCCGATCCGGCGTCGTTCGTGAACATGAAGGACGACGGTGCCCACACGCCGGGGCCGACGCAGGAGACCGTGGAGTGGCTGATCCGCGAGCGCGACGTGCTCGGATTCGCCGCCGAGACGATCAACACCGATGCCGGCCAGTCCTGGCGCTGGCCACTCCCCTATCCCTGCCACACGCTGATGCACGGCGCGGGCCGCTATGGGCTGCAGTGCCTCACGAACCTCGACCGTCTTCCCCCCACCGGGGCGCTGTTCGTCGCTGCGCCGCTCAAGATCCGGGAGGGATCGGGCAGCCCCCTGCGCGTGCTTGCGCTGCACTGAGCGGTGCGGCATTCGTGACGCCGCCCCCAACTTGGTACCAGCCGAGTTGTTGGCCATGCAGGGCCGGTAGATGGGCATGCCCTCGTGCTCGAGCGCATTCGGATAGCTGGAGTCGATGCCCGGGGACATTCAGGACGCCGGGCGTTACCCCAATCACGACAAGATCCCATGCGAGGAATTCGTCTATCATGCCGCTTCGTGTCTCTGAAGCATGATGGTCCGTCGAGTGAAAGCCATGGTGCTCGCTCCCGCCGCTCTCGCCATCTTTGCCCATCCCGACGACATCGAGTTTGTCGCGGCGGGCACGCTCTTGCTCCTGCGCGATGCGGGCTGGAGCATCCATTATCTGAATGTTTCCGGCGGCGATTGCGGCAGCACGACGACCGGTCCGGAGGAGACGCGGCGGATTCGGGAGCGGGAGGGCAGGGCGGCGGCGGCGATCCTGGGGGCGGAGTTTCACGAGAGCTTCGCCTCCGATCTCTGCATTTTTTACGAGGAGCGACTCCTGCGGCGGCTGGCGGCCGTGGTGCGGCGGGTGCGGCCGCGGATCGTGCTCACGCACTCGCCCGACGACTACATGGAAGACCACATGAACACGGCGCGGCTGGCGGTCACGGCCGCCTTCGTCCACGGGATGCCAAACTTCGCCACCGATCCGCCCGAGCCGCCCTTCGATGGCGACATCGCCGTGTATCACGCGATGCCGCATGGCCTGTGCGACGGCCTGCGGCAGCCGGTGACGCCGGACTTGTTCGTTGACACGACGAGCGTGCAGGCCGTGAAGCGGCGGGCGCTCGCGGCGCACGTGAGCCAGAAGGCGTGGCTCGACGTCTCGCAGGGCATGGATAGCTACCTCGACTCGGGCGACGACGCCGCTCGGGCGGTGGGGAAGATGTCGGGCAAGTTTGAGTTTGCCGAGGGCTGGCGGCGGCATCTCCATCTCGGTCTCTCGGCCCGCGACGACGATCCGCTCGCCGCGGCGCTTTCCTCCCGCTGCAATCCCCGCTTCAACCGATAGCCACGCACCGGAAAAACCACCCCATGCCCCGACCGCTCAGCCGCATTGCTCCCGACTGGTGGGACTACACCACGCTCGACGCCGAGATCATCCGCGATGCCGCGGCGCTTTCAGAGCGGGACCTCGCCGCCCTCGCCCGGCCCGGCTTCCGCGTCGTCTTCTACGACACGCCCGAAGACTTCTATCTCGCCGAGGCCCTCGAATACATCACCGCCTGGAAGCAGGCGACGGCCGACGACCCCGTGGGCATCTGCGGGCCGATCGGGCCGACCGAGCAATTGCCGCTCGTGGCCCGGCTGGTGAACGAACTGCGGCTCGATCTGCGGCATGCGCACTTCTGGGGCATGGATGAGTGGTTCGAGGACGGCCGCGAGGTGCCCGTGTCGCATCCGCTCTCGTTCGAGCGGGCCGACCGCGAACTGTGCTTCGACCGCATCTGCCCAGAATTGCGCATGCCCGAGGCGAATCTCCACTTTCCGAAGGCCGACGTCGGGCCGTACGTCGCCAGCTGGAGCGCGGCCCGCTGCGCCGTGATGCAGGGCGGGCAGGGCGACATCAAGCACTGGGCGTTCAACGATCCGCTCCGCCGCGAGGGGAAACACAAAGACGCCCCGCCGTCGCCGGCGGAGTATCGGGCCCTCTCCACCCGCGTGGTCGACCTGCATCCGATCACGCTCGCGCAGAACGCCCGCACGAGCGGCGGCGGCAACATCACGATGGTGCCCCAGCGGGCGATCACGGTGGGCCCGGTGCAGACCTGGCAGGCGGAGAAGGTGTCGATCTGGCACGCGGGCACGCACGACAACCCGCTCGGCCAGCGGCTCACGGCCCTGATGATCTCGAGGCGGCTCGTGGACAGCGCGGTGCCGATGTCGCTCCTGGCCGACCATCCGAACGTGCAGTTCAACTACTTCCGCGGCGGCCTCGGCACCTGCGCCGTCGAGATGCACTAGCCACAAAAACGGCTATCATCTCGGCTTCACCAACGGGGAGTTGAGCCATGAAAGCCGTCCGTCTGATTGCCGTGTTTGCCGGTGTCGTCGCCGTGTCGGGCCATGCCGAGCCGCCGGCGGCCGTCGCCCCGCCGGCCGCCGCGCCGGCTCCTGCCGCCGTTGCGAAGCCGGCGCCGGTGCGGATGGGCTGCGGGATCATGACGTTCGACACCGTGCCCGGCTGGGGGCTCGATGAGAAGGGCCTCTCGCAGATCGGGCCCACGCACGGCGGCGTCGCCGTCGATAGCCGCGGCCTCATCTACACGAGCGCCGACGCGGGCATCTTCGTGTTCAGCCCCGAAGGCAAGCTCGTTCGCCGGTTCCTCGACGGCGACTACACGCGGCTCCACGACATCGAGATCCGCAAGGAGGCCGACGGCGAGTATCTCTACGGCGCCCGCAACGCCAACGCCGAGGGGATCAAGATCAACGCCGAAACAGGCGCCGTCGTGCTCAAGCTGCCGTTTCCGACGGAGTCGGGCCTGGCCCTCAAGCAGTTCGCCCCCACGGCGATCACCGTGGCCCCCAACGGCGACATCTTCCTGTCCGACGGCTACGCCTCCGACCACATCTTCAAGTTCGACAAGACGGGCAAGTATCTCGAGCACTTCGGCACGAAGGGCAACGAGCTCAAGCAGTTCAGCACGGCGCACGGCATGACGCTCGACACACGTTACGACCCGCCGCGCCTCCTGATCTGCGACCGCAACCACCAGCCCAAGGGCCGGCTCCTGCACTACGACCTCGAGGGCAACTTCATCGAGGAGGTGGTCACCGGCCTGGGGATGCCCACGTCGGCGTCGGTGCAGGGCGACTATGTGTCGGTGCCCGACCTCCATGGCCGGCTCGTGATCCTCGACAAGACGAACACGATCATGGCGGTGCTCGGCCACAACCCCGACCGCGCCCAGGGGCAAAACTACAACATCCCGCAGGACAAATGGATCGAGGGCGTGTTCAGCGGCACGCACGGCTCGGCTTGGGATGCGGAAGGAAATCTCTACGTGCAGGACTGGAACGTGGCCGGCCGGATCATGAAACTCGTGCGCGTCCGCTGAGCCGCAATCGCCGCGCTGCCCGTGGCTTCAGACAGCGACCTTCACCACGACCTTGATCACTCGCTCCGGCCCGGCCCAGGCACAGCACGGGGCGTG
>CAZDTC010000101.1:0-7397 GCA_964508125.1 uncultured Candidatus Kuenenia sp. | reverse complement strand
ACGTTCATGTCGAGCCGCTTGGCCTCGTCGAGCGCCACCCGCCACAACTTGAACCACTCCGGCGAAAGGTAGGGCGTCATCAACCCCGGCCGCGGATGCACAAACACCTGCCGGACCTGCTGGGCGGCGAGGTCCTGCAGCGTCTCGCGGATCTGCTGCTCGGTGAGCTGGTCGTTCCAAACCCAGAGCGGCGCCGTCGCGTATTCGCGCGGCGGCTGGGCAAAGGCTTTCCGGATATCTTTCGAATCCGCGGCCCGCAGCAGCGGGGCCGCGAGTGCGAACAGAGCGACAACGACAAATGACCAACGACGCGGACCAGAGGGGAATTTCATGGAGGCAGGAGCATCGGATTACCGTGGGCGCACCAGATTGGGGAGGCGAAAGCCGCCACCGCCACAAGCCAGTACTACGATCGATGGAGTCCATTAGGCGGGCGCCGGTACTCCCGGTAGGCCGCACCGCTATTCCATCACCGCGCTCGCCGCCGCCCGAGCCCTCGCACCAGCCCTGTTCACGGGCTGCTCGCTCGGCATCCCGCCGCGGACCCGCACCGTGCCGCTCGGGCTCTTGCACTCGCAGACCGGGCCGCTCGCGATCAGCGCGACGTCGCTCCGCGACGCGCAGATCTTCGCCTGCGAGAAGATCAACGCTGCCGGCGGCCTGCTCGGCCGCCAGATCGACATCAAGGCCCCCGACCCCAAGTCGCGGATCGACCTTTTCGATCGGCGGGCGCGGGCTCTGCTCGACCTGGGCTGCGTGGCCGTGTTCGGCTGCTGGACAAGCTCCAGCCGCAAGGCCGTGCTGCCGCTCTTCGAGGAGCGCGACAAACTGCTCTTTTACTCCGTGCAGTACGAGGGAAACGAGTCGTCGAAATCGATAGTCTACGGCGGCATGGTGCCCAACCAGCAGATCCTGCCGTCTCTCGACTGGCTCCTCGGGCCGGAAGGCGGGAACCGCAAGAAGATCTACCTGCTCGGATCCGACTACGTCTTTCCCCGCACGGCCAACTACATCACGCGAAAGTATCTCGAGACGAAGGGCATGAAGCCCGTGGGCGAGGCCTACTATCCGCTGAACCACGCCGATTTCACGGCCGAAGTGAAGAAGATCGTCGCGTCGGGCGCCGACTGCGTCCTCAACACGATCAACGGCGACTCGAACCTCGGCTTCTTCGCGGCTCTCGCGGCGGCCAAGGTCGATCCTGCGAGGCTGCCGGTGCTGTCGACCAGCATCGCCGAGGATGAGCTGCGCAGCCTCCTGCCCGAGCAGGTGAAGGGCCACTACGTGAGCTCGTGCTACTTCCAGAGCCTGCCGACCGAGGCGAACCGCCGCTGGATCGCCGACTTCCGCCGTGAATTCGGCTTCGACCGGGTGACAAGCGATCCGATGGAGCCAAGCTACTGCCTCGTCCACCTTTGGAAGCAGGCGGTGGAGAAGGCGGGATCGTTCGAGACCGCGGCGGTGCGTCAGGCATTCGCCGACCGGCTCGAGTTCGCCGGCCCCGGGGGCACCGTCCGTCTCGATCCCGCGACCCAGCATTGCGATCACTGGTTTCGCCTGGGCCGGATCCGCGCCGACCGGCAGTTCGATATCGTGCAGGAGTCGTCGGCCCCCATCCCGGCGGATCCTTACCCGCAGTTTGCATTCCCGGGCTGGAAGTGCGACTGGACGAAGGGGGGCCTCGAGCGCGGCCCGGAGGTGATTATCGATGGCCCGGTTTGAGATCGAGCACACGGAGGGCATGCGCTGGGTCCGCGTCGACATCGACGACGACGACGTCCGCGCCGAGCGGGGCGCCCTCAACCACATGAAAGGGAAGGTCCAGATGGACGTCCCTTGGCCATCACTCAAGTCGTGGTGGGTGTCGCTCTTCTCCGATGAATCGCTCCTCCGGCCTAGGTATTACGGCACGGGGAGCGTGTATCTCGATTCGTCGCTCGGCGGGTACCACATCATGAACGTGGTGCCGGGCGAGCGCTGGATCCTCGACACGAAGTGCTTCTGGGCGAGCGACGGCGAGGTGCAACTCACGGTGCATCGCGAACGGATATGGACGTCGTATTGGGCCGACCAGGGGCTGTTCTGGTACAAGACCGCGCTCAAGGGCGAGGGGCAGGTGGTGCTCGCAGTCGACGGCCCCGTCGAAGAGGTGGAACTCGTCGACGACCGGCTCGTGGCCGACGGCCCGTTCGTGATCGGCCGCACCGGCGGCATCTCGCTCTCCGTGAAACGGCCGGCCAAGTCGTGGCTGAGCTACTGGCTTTCGGGGCAGAAGCTCTCGTATGTCTATCAGGGCACCGGCAAACTGCTGCTCTGCACGACCCCCTACTGGCGGCAGCGGATGCAGAAGGAAAAGCAGCCCGCAGCCGCCTCGGCGTGACAGCCATGGCTCGCTCGGCCGCCGGCCTCGTCGTGCTTGTCACGGTGACCGCGACGCTCGGCGGGTGGACGGGGCGCGCTCATGGCTGCCCCTTCTGCGGCGTGGTCGACGATTCGCTCGCCATGCGCCGCGATGCGGCCAATGTCGCCGCGGTTGGCGAGGCCGACGGATCGGCCACGGCAGGCTCCGATGGGTTTCTCGCGCAGGCCTTTCGCATCGACCAGGTCCTCCGCGGCACGCTGCCGGCCGGCACGAACACGGCGACGGCCCGCGTGGACGGGCCCCTGAAGGGCACGGCCCTGCTCTTCGGCTCGATGTCGGGGGGGCCACTACGCTGGTCGGCCGTCGGCGCGAATGAAGCGCTCCTCGGCTACGCAGCTGCTGCTCCGGCCACATCGCTTGCGGCCGCCGACAGGCTGCGCTGGTTTGCCCGGAGGCTCGAGCACCCCGAGCCCGCGATCGCGGCCGATGCGTTCACGGAGTTCGGGCTCGCGCCCTTCGAGGCGGTGCGGGAAGCGGCCGACGCGTTCGACGCCGACAGCCTCGCCACGTGGATCGACGAAGCGGGCATCGACGCCCGGCGACGGGGGTTCTACGGGCTCGCGGCCGGGATCGTCGCGGCTCGCGCCGCCGATGGCGCAACGCGGCGCCGGCTACGCGAGGCCCTCGAGGCCGCGATCGACACGCCCGCCGACGACTTCCGTGCCGGGTTCGACGGCCTCCTCGCCGGCCTGCTCGTGGCTGAGGGCACGGCGGGACTCGACGCGCTCGAGCACCGCGGCCTGTTCGTACCGACAGCGCGGCCGCTCGACCAGCGGCATCTCCTCGCGGCCCTGCGATTCGCCTGGGAGAGCCTCGGCGACACGATCCCGCGCGACCGTGTGGCCGCAGCCACGGCCCGGCTCCTGGCAAGCCCGGCCGTGGCAGCCGACGCGGCGGTCGATCTCGCCCGTTACACCGCGTGGGCGCACATTGACGACGTAGCCCGGCTCTGGGAGACGCTCGGCCGCGACGATCCGCTCGTGCGCCGTGCCGTGGCGGGGTATCTCGCCGCCTGCCCGCTCGCCGTCGCCCGCGCCCATCTCGAGCGACTCCGCGCCGCGGATCCCGCCCGGCTCGACGCCGCGCTTGAAGCGGCTCGCGGACCTCTCGCGCGGTGATCCCGTGGGGCAACCGTCCCGCTTGCCGAGAATTTCGTTTGTGTTTGGCAACCGGGACGGTCGCCCCACATGCAAGCGTGCCGCTTGCCTAGCGTTGGGGCCGTATTGGCAACCGAGACGGTTGCCCCACGGGTCACTTCGCTTCCGGCGTCGGCAGCAGTTCCGGCAGCTCGGGCCCGGCATCCTTCGCAGCGCCCGCCGCACTGGGCAGCGGCTCGGCGGGTGTCGGCTCCTCGCGTGTAGCCGGATCACGGGCCGGGAGCTGCATCGGCCGGGCGTCGGCCCCGAGCGACTCGAAGTTCTGCGTGATCGCGCCACGGCTGAACACGGCCGGCCGCGAATGGCCGTAGTCGAGATACAGGCTCGCATCACGCTGGCGGGCCCGGCGGTGGGCGTCGAAATAGGCTTTCCCCGGCCACGGGCCTTCCGCGAGAAACACGCCGTTGTATTCGAGCAGTGAGCCCTTCCGGAAATGCAGTTGCGAGATCGAGCGGTTGTAGTCGACCAGTGCACGGGCATAGGCGCTCTCGGCCTCGGCCCGGCGCCGCTGGGCATCGAGCAGTTGGTCGAGCGCCACCGTGCCGGCGTCGTAAGCCGCCTGCACGGCCTCCACCTGCCGCTCGGCGGCGACGCGGCGGTTGAAGTTGGTCTGTGAGAGGGCGAAGTTCGTGTCCACATTGCGCACCGCCTCCACGAGCGCGTGCGAGGCCTCGAGTTCCTCGTCCTGGAGCCGGGCCCGCTCGCGGGCCAACTGAAGCTGATGGTTGCGAACAGTTGAGAGCTCACGGCGAAAACCGATCGGCATCAGGAACTGTGCCTGCGCCTGCCACTCCTGGAACTGGCCGCTCATCAGGGTCGAGTAGGCATTCGTCGGCTCGAGGGACACGGCATTGGGATTAAAGGGTGTCGGCGTACGCAACGGGTAGCCGGAGCCACCGAACAGGTTTTCGCCAACGCCTAAGAACCGGTAACGGCCGCCTACATCGAGGCGGGGCAGGAGCAGATTTTTGGCGGCCGTGAGTTCGAGTTCCTTCTGCTTGATGATCCACTTCTGCCGCCGAAGCTCCGCCGACCGCGAGAGCGCCTCGACGAGCGACTGCTGCCAGTCGAATGCGATCCGGGCCGTCGTCGGCTCGTCCGAAGGCCGGATCAGGCGGCCATCGCTGGCGCTGATGCCCATCATGTAACGCAGTCGGTTCTCACAGCGGTAGACGTCGGTGAGTGCCTGCTCCACCTCGCTCCTGAAGAAGAAATACTGCTCGCGGGCTTGGGCCTCCTTGTCGGCCCCGCCGCCCTGTGACTGCTCGACGTAGAGGGCGTGCACCTTGCGCCACGCCTCGAGCGAACTGTCGCGGCCCACCTTGCGGGCCTCGAGGTTGCGATAGGCAAAGTACAGTTCCCAATACGACTGTTCGGTGTCGCTCACCAGGTTGCGGACGCCCGCCTCGAAGTCGGCAAGCGAGATGTCTGCATTGATCCGCGCGAGCAGTACGCCGCGGAAGTTCGGCCGACCGAGGAGGTTGTTGAACGTGTCGGGGCCTGCGATCCGGTTGTAGGTGACGCCTGCACCTTGGAGGAGTGGCTGGTTGAAACTGAAGTCATAACTCGTTGTCCAGATTGATGGCACGTCGCGGAATATATTGTTCGTTGCGTCGAGTTGCGTCGTATTCGACACGCCAAACTGCCCGCCGGTGGCCGTCGTCTTCTGCACGCCGGTGGTCGTGACGCCCTGGTTCGTTTTGAGCACCGGCACGAAGATCAATGTCTGAAAGAGTGGGTCGACGTTCTGCGGACGATTACCGTTCTGCCATGTGGACGTCATGGAGAGCTGCGCGTCGAAGGCCGCCAGGGCGCTCTCCACGCCCCGGAAGGGATCGGTCTCGGTGATCGCCGGGTCATACACGCTCGGCGTGAGGGCCGGCGATGTGAGGAGCGACACCGGCGGCTCACCCGTCTGCGGCCGCGGGCCGCCGAAACTTGCGAATCGGCCCCCGAGGTTACGGAGCACCTTGCCGTTTTCCAGCGCCGTGCGGACGGCTTCCTCCAGCGACAGTTCCCAGATCTGGTCGAACTTGGCATTCGACAGCGTGAGCGGCTCTTGCGTGCCCGCCGCCTCGTCGAGTGGCTGCTGCTCCGTGTCGGGATATTCGATCTTCTGGATAGCGCCCACATAGTGGGAGAGGTCGCCATCCTCGTAGAAGTAAAACGGCTGCCGCGGCGCGCATCCGCTCCCGAAGAGCGCGACGCTCGTCGCCATCACCCAAATTTTTCGGGCCAGACCGTTCAAGGGGGGCGCATCCACGGGGCTTCCAAAGTGCCGCCGCTGCGCCCGGGGGGAAACTGGCCGTGAAACCACGGCCCGTCCCAGCGTGGTGCCCCCCGACTCCACGCCCGCATCGCGTGCACCCAGGCGCAGCGACAGCCGTGGAACTATCGGCCCCTTTGGCCTGCAAACTTGGAGCAATCGCTACAGACTGCCCGTCAGCGGCGAGGCTGGGAAGACTGGGAAGACCAGCGGGACGAGCGAAACTCCTGACGACCACTTGGCCCGCCTGCCACAAACCTTGCGGCAGACCCCGGAACCGCCTCGACGAGCGCGAGCCCTGCCTCCGGCCCCAGCACGCTCGCCGCCGTGGCGACCGCATCGGCCGTTGTGCAGTCGGGCGCGATCACCGTCACGGCGGCCGGCCCGGGCACCCCGAGTCCGGTGCGCGGATCGACGATATGGCTGTAGCGCACGCCGTCGATCTCGACCGCCTGGAACGCGTCTCCCGACGTGGTTACGGCGGCGTTCACGAGTTCGACGACTCCGCGCTCCTCGCCGCCCTCGCGGTCTGAAAGCGCCGCCACCTCGATCCTCCATGCCGCCACGCCCGGCGGTGGCCCTGAAACGGCAATGTCGCCCGAGGCGTCGACCATCGCCCTTGTCACGCCCCGCTCGGCGAGCACGGCAAGCGCACGATCGACGGCGTAGCCCATGCCGATGCCACCCAGATCAAGCCGCATTCCTGGCACGCGAAGCGACACGGCCTGCTGCTCCACTTCGAGCGTGAGCGCTGCGGCACCGACGGCCTGACGGGCGGCGGCAAGCTTGTCCGCCCGGGGCATCACGCCCGATCGTCTGGCCTGCCGCCAGAGCGTGGTCAGTGGGCCAACGGTCGGATCAAACGCCCCGCCACTCATTTCGCGCCATCCCTCGGCGGCACGGAGCACCCTCCACAGGTCATCTCCCACGCGCACGGGGCTTTGAGTGGGTGCAGCGGCGGAGAGCTGCGCGAGCTCGCTCTGCGGGTCATAGTCGGAAAGGACGCCCTCCAGCCGCCGCACCTCGGCGAACGCCGCAGCCACCGCCTCGCGGCCCGCCTCCGGATTGGCGGCGAACGCCGTGATTGTCCACGGCACGCCCATCAGCCGGCAGGTTTCGCTGACCCGCGCCGCCGGCGGAGCATTCGCCGTGCCGACCTTGCGGCAGCCGCCTACGAGCGCGAGCACGCAGGCTGCCAGCCGCATCGTGGTCGGATACACTTGGATCAACATGTCGGTTCAGCCTGCCCAGCCCGCCGTGACGATCACCTTCGACTGCACGCCTTTGCGGGGCGTGCCGCGGCTCGACATCCCGCTCGACGCTTCGCCCGTCTTCCGGGCCCGGCTCGAGCGGATGCAGCGGGCGGTCGCCCGCCACGGCACGCGCAACTCCTATTATCTCACGAACGGTTCCTGCATGTTTCGATTCACGAACGATCCGGCCTCCGGCTGGGTGCAGTTCGGGATCGAGGGCACGGTGCTCACCGACGAACTCGATCGCAAGACGGTCGGCAGCGACCTCGCCGTCCGCCTGGAGAAGGAGACCTGCGACT
>CAZDTC010000100.1:2787-7428 GCA_964508125.1 uncultured Candidatus Kuenenia sp. | reverse complement strand
GGCTTCTGGCAGCCGACGCTCCGGATGATCTCGGCGGCCCGATCAAGATCCGCCTCGGCCTGAACCCCACCGCGCTCGACATGGATCGGCTCAAGGCCAGCCGCATGGGCTACATGCCGACGCCCCTCGCCCTCGTCGACGCGAAGCCGGCTGGGATCGCCAATGAGCCGGCCTACGAAGGCAAGCCTCGCTACGGACTGATCCGCGTCGGCAACGGGCCGAAGAGCGACACGCTCGTGGCGCTCGACGTGCGCGACGCCGGCAGCCGGCTCTACATCGATTCGAACCAAAACGGCGACCTCTCGGACGACGGCACGGGCGAGTGGGACGTCGTCAAGGACATCAATGGCACGAACGTGGAGTTTGCCACGCGGCCGGTGCACGCCTCGTGGGGCACGCTCACGGAGGAGAACGAGGGGGGCGAATATCGGATGTTCATCTTCCGGCGTCCCGACATGCCCGGCTTCTCCTACGCCAAGATCTCGGCCCGCGAGGGAAAGGTCGAACTCGGCGAAACCCCCGAGGCCGACGGCAAGGAATACCCGATCGTGCTCGTCGAGCACACCAACGACGCCCTCTTCACCGTCCCCGCCAAGGGCGACCTCACGCGGCGCATGGTCGAACTCTGTGTGGATCTCGATGGCGACGGCACCTTCAAGGGGCTCATGACGACGGAAGGCGACAAGGAGTTTCGCTCACCGGAGCGGTTCAACCTGGCCGACCCCTTTCGAATCGGCGACCGCTGGTACATCGCCCGGCCCTCGATCAGCGGCGCCGAACTCACGATCACGCCCGTCGCGCCCCCGGGCAGCGACGTGGCCTCGCTCCAGAAGCCCGTCGAGGTGCGGCCGATGCTCGAGCCGGGCATGGTCGCTCCGCCGTTCACCGTCGAGACGCCGGAGGGCAAGCCGCTCGGGCTCGCCGACTTCAAGGGAAAAGTCGTGATCCTCGACTTCTGGGCCACGTGGTGCGGGCCCTGCCTGGCCTCGATGCCCGGCCTCGAGAGCCTCTATCAGCGCGTCAAGGACCAGAATGTCGAAGTCCTGAGCCTCAACGTCTACGACGACCGAGACTCGTTCAAGAAGTGGGTCGAGGAGAACAGCGGCACGAAATACCACTTCACGTTCGCGTTCGACCCGGCGGAGAAGGGATCGGCCGAGAGCGTCGCCGGGCGGAAGTACAACGTGCCCGGCCTGCCCACGCTGTATGTCATCGACGCGGAAGGCCGCGTGGCGGCGGCCTTCGTCGGTTCCCAAGAGGCCAAACTCATCGAGGCCCTGGCAAAACTTGGCATCGAGGCCGCGGAAGACGAGTGACTCCCTCGATTCCGATGGCGTCCGGACGGCCACAGTTGCCGATGCTCGACGAATCCCAGGCGGCGGCATTCGCCGAGGTTGCCCTCGGCAACGTGGATCGCGCGGTTCCGCACAAGCTCGATCATCTGCTCACGGACGATGCCGAGGCTCACACGCTCGACCCCGTCGCCCTCCATCCGACGTTCTTCGGGAGCTTCGACTGGCACTCGAGCGTGCACATGCACTGGCTGCTCGTGCGCGTGCTGCGGCTGCACCCCGGCCTGTCGGCCGCGCCGCGCATCGTCGAGCGGCTGAGCAGCCACCTCACGCCCGATCGCATGGCCCGGGAACGGGCGTATTGCTCCGGGCCCGCCGGCGCGACGTTCGAGCGGCCGTACGGCTGGGCCTGGCTGCTCGAGCTCCGTGCCGAACTCGAACGGCTGGCGGCCGTCGATCGCCGGGCCCATGCCTGGGCCGACGCCGTCGACCCGCTGGCGCACGACCTGGCGACGCGTCTCGCAGCATTCGCGGCCGCCGCTCCGTATCCGATCCGGTCAGGCGTGCACTCCTGCACCGCGTTTGCTCTCACGCTGGCCCTCGACCACGCCCGCACATGCGTTGCTCCCGAGCACGCCGCGGCCTACGAAGCAGCCGCACGCCGCTGGCACGCCGCCGACCGCGACGCCCCGCTCGCCTGGGAGCCGTCGCTCACCGATTTTCTCTCGCCGACCCTCGCTGTGGCGACGCTCATGCGCACCGTGCTCGATGAGACCGAGTTCACCGCCTGGCTCCGGCGGTTTCTGCCCCAGGGCATCGGCCCCCTCGCCGAGCCGCCCGTCGTGGCCGACCGCCGCGACGCCCAGATCGCCCATCTCGACGGCCTCGCCCTCTCACGGGCCTGGATGCTGCGCCGGATCGCCTCGGGGTTGCCAGACGACGACCCGCTGCGGACGGAAATCGCATCCGGGGCCGAGCGCAACCTCAGGGCCGGCCTTCCTTACACCGTGGGCGGCGACTATGTAGGCGAGCACTGGCTCGCGTCGTTCGCGGCGCTCGCGCTCGGCGACGTTCCTTAGCGGCCAGAGGCGGGCCGGATCTCCACGCCCGCCCACCCCAGCGACTCCCTCACCGCCGCGGCGAGCGCGACGGGATTCGCACCGTCGCCGTGGATGCAGAGCGTGTCGGCGCGCATGGTGACAAGCGTGCCGTCGATGGCCTCGACGCAGCCGTCGACCACGAGCCTGCGCGCCCGTTCGGCCGCGGCGGCAACGTCATTGATCATGGCGCCTGGCGTCGATCGCGGCGCGAGGCTGCCATCGCCGCGGTAGGCCCGGTCGACAAACGCCTCCTCGGCCACGGCCAGGCCTTCCGCCCGGGCCCGCCTTGCCAGGCCGCCACCCGCCCGGGCATAGACCACGAGGCTCGGATACTTTTCGCGAAGAGCCGCGGCGACTGCCGCCGCGAGCGCCTCGGCACCATCGACCTGATGGTAGAGCGCCCCGTGAAGTTTGACGTGGTGGAGATCGTCGCCCGCATGCACGGCCAGCGCCGCGATCTGGTCGACCACGAGCGTTGCCGCTGCGTCGGGAGCCAGCGGCTGCTCGCGGCGTCCGAAGTGCCGGCGGTCGGCGTGGCCCGGATGGGCGCCGATCGCCACCCCATGGCGACGGGCGAGGGCGACGGCGGCCGCCATCGTGCGCTCGTCGCCGGCGTGGCCGCCGCAGGCGATGTTGGCCGAGGAGATGAGTGGCATCAGGGCGGCATCGTGGTCCATCCCTTCGCCGAGGTCGCAGTTGAGATCCACCGTCTTCCCGGCGGGCCCGTCGCGACCGGAAACGGCGATCCGCCCGCGCAGAGCATCCCGGAGATCTGCGACGGCCCGCTCCTGCTCCCGTATTGCCTCGTACGCTGCGTCGAGCGTCACCGGCACGAACGTCATGCGCTGGCCGGGTCGCAGCTGCGCGGCGACCCGCAGGTCGGCGGCGATGACGTGCCCCACGACGGAATACCCGCCGATCGTCTGCGCGTCGGCGAGCAGGATGATGGGCTGGCCGTCCGGAGGAAGTTGGATCGTGCCCGGGGCGATGGCCGCGGAGACAAGGTCTGCACGGCCGCCCACGAGCGGAGCCCCCTCGAGCCGCACGCCCATCCGGTTGGAGCGGCTGCTCGTGCGCCACGTCGTGTGTGCGAGGGCCCGGCTGTGCTCGGCGGCGGCGGGAATAAACCGCAGCTCGCATCCGTCCGGCCGCGGCAGTCGGGCGATGTCGGCCGACACGGCCCAGCGACCGCGCACCGCCGGAGCTCCGGCCATGATCGGAATCCGATCGCCGTCGCGAAGCGGGGTGCCCGCCAAGCCTCCCAGCCCGGCCTGCACATCTGTGCTGCGGCTGCCGAGCTGCGGCTTCACGCGCACGCCGCCCGCGATCGCGAGATACCCGCGACAGCCCCCGCGGGCATGGCCGATGGCCAGCGTCTCGCCGGCGGCGACGTGCACGGGCCGGTGGCCGGGCAGGCCCGAGAATTCGGCGCCCGCGAGCGCCACCAAGGCATCGCACTCGAACGTGATTTCCGGGCCCACGAGCGTGCATTCGATCCCGGCCGCGCCCTCCTCGTTGCCGACGATCAGATTGGCGAGCCGGAGCGCGAGCGGATCGGCGGCGCCCGCCAGCGGCACGCCGGCGGCGCGATGCCCCGGACGACCGAGATCCTGGATCGTCGTCGCGAGGCCGGGTCGTCCGACGCGGATGGCCAGCCCGACGGGGCACGGGACGCTTGCGCGCACCGCCTCGTCTGAGGACGTCGCTGGAGCCGCGGCGACTGCGACGAACCTCACGCGATCGCCCGTGCGCAGCAGTGCGGCCGGCTCGAAGCCAGGGTCGAAGAGCCGCACGTCCGTGCGGCCCACGATCTGCCATCCGCCCGGCGTGGCGCAGGAATAGATGCCGGTCTGCGATCCGCCGATGCCGACGGATCCCGCAGGCACGACGCCCCGGGGCGTGTCACGCCGGGGCGTGGCCAGTTCCGCCGGCAGACCGCGCAGGTACGGAAAGCCCGGGGCGAATCCGATCGCTTCGACGACATATTCAGGCGCCGTGTGGAGTGCGATGAAGTCTGTCGGTTCAAGCCCGTGAAGCTGGCAGACCGCCTCGAGATCAGGGCCGGCAGCGCCGCCGTACGCGACGGGAATTCGATGCACCGCCCGGGCGCTGGCGGCGACGTTCGGGAGCGGCTGGCTGACGATCCGCTCGAGCGCTGCCACGAATCCGTGGGGATCGGTCCGTGAGGCGCCGTCGAAAAACACGGTCACGCTGTCGCGGGCCGGCACGATGTCGAGCGTGCCCCGGGG
>CAZDTC010000100.1:0-2687 GCA_964508125.1 uncultured Candidatus Kuenenia sp. | reverse complement strand
TCCGTTTCGTGGTCGCAGGGGCGGTGTTTCTCGCTGCCGTCTCACAGGCAGGATCGGCACGGGCGCAGGTCACGTTCGACTGGGCCACCGTGGGCAATCCCGGCAACGCCGCCGACACGCTCGTCATGAACAAGTGGAGTGGTCCTTACCCGAACGGCGACGGCACGAGTGGCTACGGCTCCGTCGGCTACACCTACCGAATTTCGAAATACGACGTCACGAACACGCAGTACGCCGCATTTCTCAACACGGTCGATCCGACGGGCAGCAACGCCCTGCGGCTCTACAACACGAAGATGGGAGACACGGCGGCAACACCCGCCGGCGCCTCGACGACGGGCGGCATCGACCGGAACCTCGCCGCTGCAAATGGAGCGAAATACAGCGTGAAAAGCGGTCAGGGAAACTACCCTGCCACGTGGCTGACGTGGGCCGCCAGCGCACGATTCGTGAACTGGCTTGCGAGCGGCCAAGGTTCTGGTGGGACCGAGAGCGGCGTATACGACATGTCGGCTCTTCCGTTGAACAACGCCTTTGCAACGCCCCCTCCGAGGGCAGCGAATGCGACGTTCTTCATCCCGAGTGAGAACGAATTCTACAAGGCCGCCTATTACGATCCCACGAAAAACGGCGGTGCGGGTGGCTACTGGCAATACGGCACGCGGAGCGACGCAGCGCCGTCGAGCGTGGCGCCCCCTGGCAGCGGCAATGCCGCCAACATCGGCGCCGGCACCAACGGCCAGTCGGGCGGAACGCTTGCCGCCACAATGGCCATCACCGGCAGCGCACTCGATGCGAACACAAACTATCTCACTGCCGTCGGGTCCTACACGGCTGCAAGGAGTTACTACGGGCTCTATGACGTGGATGGGCTCCTCTACAACTGGACCGAGGGGACCAGGGAAAACCCAAGTTTCGCCGGTCAGATGCTTCCGATCTACCGTGGTGGATCCTGGCGGTATAACGAGCAGGCAGCAGGTGCCGCGTCCCGCAATGTCTATTCCGGGGCTGGAGCGACTTCGTACGCCTGGTTCGGCCTGCGCGTCGCCAGCATGGTACCGGTCGTGACGATCAACGTGGCAAGTGGCACGCAGACCCAGACGCAGGCAGGGTTTCCGCTGCTCTCCGGTTCTACGCCAGTCGAAAAGACCGGCGCCGGCATCCTGGTGCTCGACCAGGCCAACACGCTCACGGCCCCGATCACCGTGACCCAAGGCACGCTGCGGCTGGCGACGGCCAACACGCTTTCCTCGAGCGCCGTGACCGTGGCGGCCGGCGCGACGCTCACGGTGGGCCCGCAGGTGGCGGCCGTGGTGCCATCGCTCGTGAACAATGGCCTCCTGGACGTTGGCCTCGGCGGCCTCACGGTCACTGCGGGACAGACTGCGGCGAGCATCGTGGCAGGCATCATGGCCGGCCGAACCGACGGCACGTGGAGCGGCAGGTCGGGAATCACCTCCAGCGCTGCGGCCACGCAGAGCGAGCGGGCCGTCGGCTGGCTCGACAACGGCGATGGCTCGTTCACGGTGGCCTTCGGGGCCGCAGGCGACTGGAACCTGAACGGCGTGGTCGACTTCGACGACGTTGTGCAGTTCGTGTCGGCAAACCTCTACGACACGGGCCTGCCGGCGACGTGGGCCGACGGCGACTTCGACTACAACGGCGTGGTGGATTTCGACGACGTGGTGGCGTCGGTGGCGGCGAATCTTTTCGACGCCGGCCCCTACAACACGGGTCCCGGCGGGCTGTCGGCGCTCGGCGGTGCCGGGCTCATGGGCGGCAGTGGCATCGTGGCCGTTCCGGAGCCGGCCACGTGGGCGCTCGTGGCCGTCGGAGCTCTGTGCGCGGCGGCCTGGCGGCGGCACGCCCCCTGAGGGAGCGGCCCATTTTTCGGCGGTGCTGGCATTATTCGGCGGTTTCTAGGGGGCCCAGTTGATCGGGCCTTCGAGGCCCCGGCAAAACGCCGCCAGGAGGTCGGCGGCCCGGTCTGCGTCGTCGAGTGAGATCGTCTCGACGGCCGAGTGCATGTAGCGATTGGGCACGCTCACGAGGCCCGTCGCCACGCCCGCCCGCGTCGTTTGCAGCACGTTGGCGTCGGTCGGCGTGGCCCGGCCGCTGGCGGCCAGCTGGATCGGGATGTCCTTCGCCTTCCCCGCGGTCAGCAGCCTGTCCACCACGTGCGGGTTCATGTTTGGGCCGCGGTACACGACGGGCCCCTTGCCGAGGGCGATGTCGCCCTCCGACTTCTTGTCGATCGTGGGGCAGTCGGTGGCGTGGGTCACGTCCACGGCGATCGCCACGTGCGGATCGACTCCATACGAGCTCGTCTGGGCCCCGCGGAGCCCGATCTCCTCCTGCACGGTCGAAGCCACGTAGAGGGCGCAGGGCAGGGGGCCGGCCGCGGAGGCCCGCCGAAACGCCTCGATGACGACCCACAGGCCGATCTTGTCGTCCATCGCCACTGAGCAGGCCCGATTGGCCCGCAGGGCCTGCACCTTGAGCTCGAAGGTCACACAGTCGCCCACGCGCACCACGCTCTCGGCATCGGCCTTGTCGGGCGAGCCGATGTCGATCCACAGGTCTTTCATCTTCGGGGCGACCTTGCGCTCCTCTTCGGTGAGCAGGTGGATCGGCTTGCGGGCGATCACGCCCGGCACCGGGCCCGAGGCGGTCCAGATCACCACCCG
>CAZDTC010000099.1:0-7474 GCA_964508125.1 uncultured Candidatus Kuenenia sp. | reverse complement strand
GCACGCTCGGCCGCTTCCCGCTCGGCGTCCGCAGCTGGTCCACGACCGCGTCCTTCACGATCTGCGCCGCGTAGAGCGAGTGCGTGGTGAACGTGTCGTGGATCGCCGCATCGACGCGGAGGGTGTCCGACGTCTTCAACTGCTCGGTCCAGTCGATGTCGCCGAGTGCGCGATAGAGCGACTCGGGCGACTCGACCCGAAACCGGCCGAGCGGCTCGAGCACGCGGATCGCCGTCCGCGATTCGAGCACCGCGCGGTACAGCGTCTCCTTCTCCGCACCCGGCGGGGCCGAGAACTCGATCGTCCGCCGGCCGATTCGCAGATCCGTCGCTCCGACGGCCTCGAGCTCCCGCGCGAGCAGCCATTCGAGCCCTTCGAGCGTGCGGGCCGTGAGCCGCGGCGGCTCGTCGATGAGCGGCGCGGGAAGCGGCCGCGGTGGCGGCGGAATGTCTGGGAAGGGCACGGTTAACCTGCGGGTCGCCAGGCACCGCGAGACTCCGCCTCTCGGGCCGGGTCGTCGTTGAACGCGGCAGGCGTGATGATACCATATTCATATGAAACGCAGTATCACTCCGCCGCGGGCCCGCCGCCGCGCGGCCGCACGGAGCGAGGCCGCGTCGGGGAAGTTTGTCCTCCGGCTCGACCCACAGTTGCACGCCGACCTGCGCCGCGAGGCCACCCGCCACGGCCTGTCGCTCAACGAACACTGCGTGCAGGTGATGACGGTGCACCGGGCCGCCGGCGACGCTGCCGCCGCGGCCGTCATCCGCGAGGTGCGGCGGCTGGCGGGCGAGGCGCTCGTCGGGGTCGTGGCCTACGGCTCGTGGGCCCGCGGCGAAGTCGCCGACTCGTCCGACGTGGATCTCCTCGTCGTCATGGAGCCCACGCTCCCGATCACCCGGGAGCTGTATCGCTCGTGGGACGAGCAGCCGCTCGCGTGGGGCGGCCGCGGCGTCGACGTGCACCTCGCCCACCTGCCGGAGGCTGGAGCCGAAATCTCGGGAACGTGGGCCGAGGTGGCCACCGACGGCATCGTGCTCTTCGAGCGTGGGCTCGACCTCTCGCGCTGCCTGGCGGACATTCGCCGCCGGATCGCGGCGGGCGAAATCGTCCGGCATGTCGCCCACGGCCAGCCCTACTGGGTGCGGGGCGAGTGAGATGCGGAGTTCGCGGTTGGCCGCCGACTACGTCCACCGCGCCGAGGTCCGCGTGCGGGCCCTCCAGGTGCTCTTCGCCGCGGAGAGCTGGGCCGACGTCGTGCGCGAGAGCCAGGAGATCGTCGAGCTCGCCCTCAAGGGCCTCCTCCGGGCCTGCGGCATCGAACCGCCGCGAATCCACGACGTCTCCGACGTGCTCATCGCCGAGCGGCACCGGCTCCCGGCCGCGCTCGCGGCGGAGATCGAGGCCCTCGCGGAGGCTTCGCGGCGGCTGCGCCGCGACCGCGAACTGGCCTTCTACGGCGCCGAGGATCTGACGCCGTCCGGCTTCTACAGCCGGCGCGACGCGGAGGAGGCCAAGGTCTGGGCGGAACGCACGGTCGCGCTCGTCGCCCCCCACGTCCCCCGCGTCAGCGGTCCGTGAGAGTGGTGCGCAGGCCCTCCATCGCCCGCACGCAAGCCGATGCCCATTCTGCCCCTCCGGGGATCGGCTCTCGTTCTCGTAAAAAAGGGCGATCGGAGGCGGCCACGCATGTGGTCGAGATCGAGCTTGCGATCACTTCCGGCAGGGAACCGCTCGAACGGCTACTCTCGAAGGTGCCGTGCACCGCTTCATCCTGATCGATCCCTGCCTCTGCGACCTCGGCTCGCATCCCTACCAGTACTGCCGCGACATCCTCGACGCAGCGGAGCGGGCGGGCTTCTCCTGCGAGGCCGTCGCGCATCGCGGCTTCCGGGCAGACCGGAGAGATTGGCCTGCGACCCACCGGCTCGAGACGTCTCTCTCGACGCTCGGCCACTCGAAGTACACGGCGTTCGGCGAGCTCGACCGCCTCGGGGACGACGGTCGGGAACGCCCGCGGATCGCGTGGCCTTGGGCCGCGCGTCATGCCGAGCGACGCCGACGGGAGCGCATCGACGCGTTCGCCCGTGAGATCGCACCAATCGTCCGCAGCGTGCGGCAGGGCGACGTCGTGTTCGTCGCGACCGCCTCGGAACTCGACCTCGCTGGGCTCGCGCAGGCGATCCGCGGGCATCGCCCCCCCCGCGGCGTCGCATGGCATGTGCAGTTCCACTACCCACTCTACCGCGGCTTTCTCGACGACTTCCCCCGACAGGAAGGCCGGCTCGAACGCGTCCGACGGATTACTCGCCGGGCGATCGACGACGCGGCACCGCACGAGATCCGACTCCACGTGACCACCGACGAGCTCGCCTCGCAGCACCGTCGGCTCGGCGCGGGCTACGTCGGAGTCCTTCCCTACCCGGTCCGCGCCGAGGCGATCGCGGCGGCCGCCGCGAGGAGGTCGCGGGGCGACCGCTTCCGGATCGCCGCCCTCGGCGACGCGAGACCGGAGAAGCAGTCACACCTGCTCGCCGACGTCGCGGAGCGGCTTGCGGCCGACCCCGAACTGTCGCCTCTCGCCACGCTCGCCGTGCAGTCGAACCTCGGCTTTCCCGCCAACTCGCGGTCCCCCGCCGACCGCGCGGTGGTCGCGTCGCTCGCGCGGCTCTCAGCGATGCCGCGGGAGCGGGTCGACCTGCTCGCCGGCCCGCTGCTCGGCGGCGAGTACACACGGCAGCTCGTGGAGGCCGACGCGATCCTGCTCGCGTACGACCAGGCCCGCTACCGCTGCCGCTGCTCGGGCGTGACGCTCGAAGCGATCGCGAGCGGCGGCCTGCCGGTTGTCACGGGGGGCGGATCGATGGCGAGGCTCCTCGCCGAGCCGATTGCGGCGCACACGGCCACGGTGGTGGCCGCTTCGCGGATACTCGCGGGCGGACGCGCCGATCGCGTGCGGATCCGCGCCGGCCGGCCGCTGCGACTTTCGATCGCGATCCCGGTAAACACGCACGCGATCCTCGCGTCCGCCGCCTGGCCCGCGACCGGCGACGACGCCCTGCAGCTTCCCGGCATCGTCATCACCCTCGGGATCGAAGGCATGCCGCGGAAGACGATCTCGCTCCAGCCGGATCGATCCGGCCGGCCCGCCCGCGGGCTCGTGCCGGTCGATCGCCCTGACGACGCGGCCGGCGGGGCAGCTCCACGATCGATGCTGATCGAGGTCGGCCCGCTGCCCGGTGCCGATGCGGTCGAACTCGGCTCGCTGACCGTCGATCCGCTCGACACCGGAGGCCCCCGGCCGTGCTCGGCCGGCGGCGTCGTGGTCGCTCCGGGCGACGGCCTGCTCGACGCGATCCTCGACTCCGTGTGGGAGCTCGTGCGGTTCGAGGACCACTACCGTCGCTCGGCCGCGTCGCTCGCCGCCACGACAGCCGAGCGTCACACCGGCGACGCCGTGCTCCGCGCGATCCTCGAAGCGAGCCCGTTGCCGCACGCAGGAGGGTCGCGATGACGCTGACGACACCGGAGGCCTCCCTGGTCGTCAATACGTTTGAGAAGCCGAGTCATCTCTCGCTCGTGCTCGAGTCGATCGCGCGTCGATCGACGCCTCCGATCTCAAGGCCAGAACGGTCGCAGGTCTGACCTCGGCCTGCGGCTGCGGGCCGCGGGCGTGAGGCTCGCGATGGTCGACCGCACCTTTGAAGGCGCGGGGATCGTGCCGAGCGAGCCTCGCCGAAGCCAGCGGAAAAAACCGCTTTCGAACGGCCCAGTGGCCGACTAAAACTGGTAAATCGCATCGCAGCCGAGATACCACTGGCCGTAGGCGTCGCCCGTGACGAGGCCGTCGGGCCGCGTGGTGATCGGGCCAAAGGGGAGGGCGCCGGTGCCGTAGGCCGACGACGCGTACCAGTCGTAGCGCAGTTCCGGGCGCACGATCCAGTTTGCTGTCGGCGTCCAGTTGCAGCCGACCGTCGCCCCCCACAGGTTGCCGGCAAACCCGGCGGCGACGGGCGCCGTGTTCGTGGCTGCATTGCGCGCGGGATAGGCGGTGCGGAAGCCGTTGTTGTCGCGATACCACTCGAGCCGCAGGCCGGCGGAGAGCGTGTCGCTGAGGCCGCGGTAGAGATACTGCGAGATGCCATACCACTGGGCGAGCCCGCCACGCTGGCCGCGGTTTTGGAGCCCCGTGTCGGCGTTGAACTGCCAGGCGGCGCAACCCTCCGTCACCGAGGTCAGCCGTTCGGCTAGCTCGTTCTGCCAATACGCCGTGATCATCGAGCGATTGCCCACGAGCACGCCCTGCGGATTACCAGCCGGATCGACCACCGGCGTGTATTCGTTGCCCGTGGAAATCGCCACCGTGAGCAACTGATCGCCGTCCTCGGAAGCGAGCGTGAGGCTGCCGAGGTAGGCGAGGTTGCTCGCCGCGCCGGGATAGTCGGGGTTGGCGGCGGCGGGCACGCCGTCGGAGAAGTTGTCCCAGCCGTTGGTCACGCCGCTCCCGATCCGGATGCGGTCGTCGGGCTGCCAGTAGACGAGGACGCCCGTGTGCGTGTTCGGCGTTCCGTACATGAAGGCATAGGAGTGCGTGTAGAAGAAGTTGCCCACCGCCGGCACGGTCTCGTAGCCGAGCGGCGTGTAGAAGTGGCCGAAGAGCACCGAGAAATCGCCGCGGGCGATCTCGCCGTAGAGTTGCGGCATCACGAGGCTGTAGTAGCGGCTCGAGCCCCAGCGGGGAACGCCGAAGTTGTCGAACTGGTTGTAGGGATAGGCATCGAGCCCGCGGGCGTTGGTCTGCCAGCTGTCCGTGCCGTAGAGCAGATCAACCCGTGCGCCCCACTGCCAGTCGTCCGACTCCACGTCGATCAGCCGCTCGCCGACGACGTAGAGCTGATTCATCATCGCCTGCAGGTTGCGATCCTGGAGACCGATGGGGCCGTTGAAGTCGCTGCCGAGCGTGTTGCCGCCGATGCCGCAATCGACCCAGCCGTAGAGCGAAGCCCGGCGCTCTTCCTGCCAGCGCGGGAACAGCAGGCGCCCCGGAGGCTGCACCGGCTGCTGCGGGTCGCGGGCGCGGAGTTGATACACCTCCTGCGGAGGCGAGATGTCGGCGCGGGCGGAATCCGGCGACGGCATCGCCACCAGCACGACGACCGCGCAGAGAATCCAGGAGCTGTGCCGAGGCATGGACGGGTCGTCCTCGCGAGGCGGCCCCCTTGGCCGGCCCTACGACCGCTGTTATCGGCGGAATCCGAACCCCGCAGCCGTCCTGAACGACACTACCGGCAAGGATTGCCCAGCTTTTCTCGGCCTTGCGCGCCTTCGCGATCGCCGAAGCGATAGCCTTGGCCGTCCGCTTCTGGTGGGCGAGGGTGGTTTTCTCAGTCTCCCGGGGTGTCTTCTTCGCAGACTTCGCCACGGGCAGAGCATGCCGGCCGGGTGGACCCTGAGCCCCTTCGTGGAGGACCGCAACCACTCAGCATGCACTTCGCATCGCTTCCCGACGGGCATGTGCCGGACGACACCGACTTCAGCATCGCCCGCAACGTCGAAATCGGCCGGCCGTCGGTCGACGCTCACGGCGTTGGCCGGACGTTGACCCGGGATTTCAGGCGTGCCCATACTCGTGCCCATGCTTACGGTCAGCTGTTTGCGCCCTTTTCCTTTCCGAGGCCACCTCACCATGCAGCGTTTCTTTCAGGCGGCGGTCGTTGTTGTCGGACTCACCACGCCAGCCTTGGCCGATGTGGCGGGCGACGAGCGCGCCCTCAAGCAACTCACGGCGGACATTCAGGCCGCGGTCGTCGATGAGAACCTGGCGTTCCTGGAAGGCGTGCTCCATCCGGAGTACGTACACACGCGGCCGAATGGAGTCGTGTCCGACCGCGCGCAGTTCCTCGCAAGCGTGAAGCAGGACGAGGCGGAGCCGAACGTCAACTACGACAAGCTCACGTCCGCGGACATCAAGGTCAGGCTCTACGGCGACACGGCGGTCGTCACGGGCCGCTCGGGGATCGTATCCGACGATGCCAGCGGCACTCTCAACGGCGAGACACGCTGGACGCGGATCTTCATTCGACAGGGCGGAACGTGGAAAATCGTCGCCTTCCAGGGGACGCTCGTGCGAAAATAGCCAGCGTCAGTCGGCGGCCCGGTAGGCCTCAGACTTCAGCCGGCCGCAGGCCGAACGAGGACGATCGCGTCCTTGAGAATCCAGAGGCCCAAGGCGATCAAGACCCAGGGCAGCAGCACCCCCGCCAGGCGTCGCATCGTGGTCGCCACCAGGCGGTGCGTGACGAGCGCCCGCCCCACCGCGCACCACAGGGCCGTCATGAGCGCGAAGATCGCGGCGTAGGCTGGAATCCGCCCCAGGTCCTGCGCGAACACGGGGATATAGACGCCGAGGTTGTCGCCTCCGTTGGCCGCGGTGATGGCTGCAACCGAGGTGGCCTGAGCGAGGAACGACCCACCCGTAACGCGGGCTTCGTCGTCGCCCGACGGGGGGCGTGAGCTGGCCCGCCAGGCCGTCACCAGCCGCTGGATGCCGAGGCCGAGCGGCGCGAGGCCCAGGAGCGCGATCCACTCCCCGGGTACCGCGAGGGCGCAGGCTGCGGCGCCGGCGCTGGCCGCCACGAGTGCCGCGATGCCGGCGTACTTCCCCGCCACGATGGCCCGCGGCCGGAGGCCTGGATCGGCGAAGAAGGCCATCGTGAGGAACACGTCGTCGATGTTCGTCGACACGAAGAGCATGATCCCGACGGCGATGGTCTCGAGCATAGCGTCGTCCGGGGGGCTACGGGCGATTCGACCGTCACTGGCCCATGATGGCCACGGCCCGCTCGAGCGTTTCGGTCGAGATCCGCATCGGTCCCGTCATCGGCCCCTCGAGGTCGAGCACGATGAAGAAGGCACTCGCGACCATCACTGCGCCGAGGAACGTCGCAAACACGATGGCGGAGTTGCGGTCAGCGAACAGGCCGAAGATGAAGAACTCGAGTCCCAGCCAGGCCAGGATGACCAGCAGGAAAACCGTCGGCGTCGAGGCCGCCCGCTTGGTCTTCAGCACCCAGCGATCATGGAGAATGCCGAGCGCCAGTTCGACAGCTCGGGACTGATCCTTCGACTGCGCATCGGAAGTCGGTTTCAGCTTCTGGATGTCCGCGACCAATTCCTCGAGTTCCTCGGCACGCTGGACCGTCCGCAGGTCGGCGTGGATGTCGCCGGCAGGCGACTTGATGCGTGCGATCCAATCCTCCGCGACCTGCTTCATCCGGTCGCGGATTCCCTCGCCGTCGTCGCCGAAGTCGGCCAGAACCCGGTCGATCGATATCATCCGGACAGCAGTATCGGATGCGATTCTCGACGCGTTGTCGAAGGAGTTTTTGGCGTCCGCGGTCACAGAGCCGAGGACAATGGCGGTCATCATCGACAGCATGCCGAGCACGGTCTTGACGTGTGCCCCGGTGGCGTC
>CAZDTC010000098.1:5123-7568 GCA_964508125.1 uncultured Candidatus Kuenenia sp. | reverse complement strand
TTCGCGCACGAGATCCGCGCAGCGGGCGTGATCGTGGGCTGCAAGGGCTGCGAGCAGGTCGGCGTCGTCGGCGGCGAGCAGATAGATGCCCTTGTCGCGGATCGGCAGGTCGGCGAGTTCGCGGTGCGCGACCGCCGCAGCACTCGTCGCGATCGCCGCATCGAAGACGGTGGTGTAACCGAGCGCGGCGTAGAGGGCACCCGTGGAGTGGATCGTGGGCACCGCGGCCGGTGCGGTCGTCCGCTGCCGGGAGAGGTGGGGGGCGATCCTGCGGCCGGCGTTCACCTTGGGCCCGGCCACGTGGCTGTGGAGATCGACGCCCCCGGGCATCACGACGAGCCCTGCGGCATCGACGCGTTGGAAGGCCACAGCATCCACGGGGCGGGGGATGATTTTTCCGCCCTCCATCCACACGTCGTCGACCACGCCGTCGCGACCGTGTGCCGGGTCGTGGATCGTTCCCCCGACGAGAACGACCCGGTGTGCAGGCGGACTCTGAAGCGTGCCGGAGGCAGGCGGAGCCGGTGTCACCGGGCGCGGCGTCATGACTTTGGCAGCACCCAGATGTTGCGGCAGCGCACGAGGTTGCCGCGGTTCTGCGGGATGGCGAGCGCGGCGACGAGACCAGCGATGAACGGGCGTGGAACGCATAAACGTCGCGAATGCACGGCTGATCTCCTGGGGAATCCTCAGTATGCACCACGCCGGGAGCGGCACGAAAGGGCCGCGTCGATCATCACAGGCCGGTGAGCGGGCCGTCACCGCAGTAGTCGGGATTTCCGAATCGTACGAGCGAGGTGTGGCCCATGGCGTGGGCGAGGGCGAGGTGGAGCCGATTGTGTGGCACACCCGGGAACTGGATCGCCCGTCCCATCTGGAGCCCGAGACCGTTGCCGATCATCACCCAGGGGATGTCGTCGAGAGAGTGCGAGTTGCCCTCGCCGAGCTCGTTCGTCCAGAGGATCGTCGTGTGGTCGAGGAGTGAGCCTGAGCCACCCGGCTCCGGCGTTTCCGCAAGCCGTTTCGCCAGGTGCGCGATCTCGCCGGCATACCAGGTGTTGATCTTCGTGAGTTTCTCCTGAGCGGCCTCGTTCGAATTGGGTTCGTGGGAGAGTTCGTGCTGCCCTTCATCGACGCCGATCCACTTCATGCGGGGCTGGCCGACGGAGTTCGTGAACTGCAGTGTCATCACGCGGGCGAAGTCGGCCACAAGTGACGAGACGACGAGTTCGATCTGCATCCGGCTGATCTGCGGCATCTGGTCGTTCTGCTCCACGACGCCCTGTTCGAGCAGTGGCACGGCATGGATCGCCGTGGCCTTGTGATCCGCCAGTTCCTTCTCGAAATCGCGCACGAGCGAGGTGTGTTCGTCGAGGATGCGCCGGTCCTCGGCGGGCAGGCCCGCCGCGACTCTCGCAAGGTCTTCGCGCAGTTCGTCAAGCACGCTCTGCATGCTCTCGCGGTCCATCAGCTGGCCGTAGAGCTTGTGGAACATCTGGTAGGGATCGTCGATCGGGGCCACCGGCTTGTTGGGCCCCGCGTAGACCATGCGGGTCCAGGTGTCGGCGCGATTTGGCACGAGCACGCCGAACTCGAGCGATCCGAAGCGGGTCGCCGTCTCCGGCTGCGACTGCAGGTGGTTCTTGATCTCCTGGTCGATCGACAGGCCGCTCGCCCAGCCGGCCGGCGTATCGCTGCCGCCCTGGATGTTGCCCGGAAAAAGTTCGCATCCGGTCAGCAGGCAGCCCATTCCGCGCATGTGGCGGTCGCCATCGCCGCCCACCTTGTCGTGCACGCCTTGGAGCGTGAGCAGTCGCTCGCGAAACGGCTCGAAGGACGCGAGAATCGGCGGCAGTTTGACGGGCTCGCCCACCGGCCCCGGCGTGAGGAACGGGCCGGCGACGGTGGGCCAGAAGTTCTTCTTCACGACGCCGTCGGGGCTGAACACGATCACGAGCCGACGCTTCGGCCCCGCGGCATGTGCTTGCGCGAGGCTTGGCAGGTTGCCGAGGAACGGCAGCACGGCAGCGCTGACACCGAACCGGCGGAGCAGATCGCGGCGAGAAAGCGTCTTCACGGCTGGGATTCCGGCGGCTGGGGGGTCGGCTGAGCCTGGGAGGCGTCGACCCTCGGCGGCACCGCCGCCACCACCATGATATCGACCACGAGTCGCCGGATATCGAATCCACCCGCCTCGAACGAGGTTCGCAGGTTTTCGAGGGCGTTCGAACCCCAGGCTCGCACGGGCTGCTTCACGAGGGCGTGGAACAGACTCTGCACGAAGGCCTCCTGCGCGTCGCGGCTGGAGGTGAGATAGGCCGCAAGTTCCCGCGCACCTCTGAACGCGGCCACCGGGCCTTCGCGTGGCAGGTAGGAGCCCGAGGCGTCGATCGGCATCTCCACGTCTCCGCGCACTTCCGCCGCGCGATGGCGGCCGATCGCATC
>CAZDTC010000098.1:0-5113 GCA_964508125.1 uncultured Candidatus Kuenenia sp. | reverse complement strand
GCGTTATCTACCGCCGTCTCAGGGTTCGGATTGAATCCGAGCGGGTTGATCATCGTGTGGCAGGTTTGGCAAGCGACGGCGCTCGTCTGCAGGGCCACTCGTTCGCGCGTGGTGAGGTCGGGGTGCTCCTCCGGGGCAAGTGGCGCCACCGCTTCCTGCGGCGGCTTGAGCACGTTGCCGAGCATGCTACGCGCGAGGAATACGCCGCGGTGGATCGGCGACGTGGCGGCGGTGTAGGAGAGCACGCTCATCATGTACGGATGCGAGAGCACGCCGGCCCGCCGTCCGTCGTCGAGACGGATGCGCGTGAAGGGGGCGTCATGGGGAAGCCTCGCACCGTACAGCGGTGCCAACCGGCCGTTGAGCCAGACCTCCTCGGCGGTGAACAGGTGGCGGAAATCAGTGCCCGACGACGTGCTGGAAGCACCGAGCACGTCGTCGAGCGAAAGCAGCAGGCTCGTGCGCAGGTCGGCGGCCGCCTCCGCGGAGAAACCGGCATACAGTGACTCGTCTTTCGTGAGTTCCGGGCCGTGGTCGATCCGGAGCCATGCGAGCAGGAAGTCCCGGAGTTTGGCCTGGGTGCGCCGGTCGCCTGCCATCCGCCCGGCCTGCGTCCGCACCTGGTCGGGCGTCGCCAACTGGTTTTGCTGCACCGCTGCCAAGAGCGACTGATCGGGAATCGAATCCCAAAGCCCGAACGAGAGCCGGGCTGCGGTATCGAAGGGATCGGTGGATGCGCCCGATTCGCGGAACACGAATCGCGGCGACCCGAGTACGAGCAGCAATGAACGCTTGAGCCCCGTGTCGAGGTCGCCAGCCTCGGCGAATGGGCGGTCGACGACGAGTTTCTTCAATTCCGGCGAGAGCGGCCTGCGGAAGGCCCGTTCGGCGAAGGTCGCCGCGAAGGCCTGCACTTTCTCGCGCCGGTCGGCCGCGTCGTGCCGCGCCCCGGCAAGGTGCTCGACATGATCGAGACAGTAGCCGGCGGTCTCACTCGCGGCGGCCGTGGCTGCCTGGAACCAGTCCTTCGAGACGGAGGTGCCACGCTCGTAGCCGATCGATTTGTCATCGGGCGGAAACGGGGTCGCGAGCACGAAGACGGGCGGGCTCTCGTGAGGGATCAGGCAGTGCTCAGGCACGGTCTCCAGCGTGCCGTGTGGCGTTTTCCAGAGCAGTTCGATCGAGGCGTGGGTGAGAATCTCGTGCTGCTTGCTGTCGATGCCCTGGTTGGCCTTCGAAAACTCGAGCTTGAGCGGATACGGCCGGCCGCCGAGAAGGAAAATCGTGCCGCGATGCTCTGTCTCGTCGCCCGACTTCACGTAGGCATCGATGAGTGGCGACTCGTACCAGTCGGTGTTGAGGGTCAGGCTCGCCGAGTGGGCCGTGCGGATCACGAACTCGTGGCGCCCCGTCTCGAATGGAACGACCGAGCCCGTCCAGCGGATCGCAAACCGATTGGGCTCGAACCGCTCGGGATCGGGTCCCTCGACGCCGAAATCAAACCGCACGTACGGGTCAACCTGCTCGTGCACGAGGCCGGTGTCCCGATCAAAGCCGCGGCCCCGGAAATACTCGGCCCGCAGGCCGCGCTGCGGATCGATGCCCGGCCCCCGGCCGCGGAAGCTCGCGATGAGGTCGGCGGCGACATTGCGGTACTGTCGGACCGTGAGCCGCGAGAGTTCGACGCGGGCGGGACGGTTGCGATCTCGAGCCACCGGCGAATAGAAGGCACCGTGGATGTATTCGGCGACCCGCCGGGCCGCCTCGCCGGTGACCTTCGAGGGATCGTCCTCAGGCATCGTCTCATCGATGTAAGCGGCGAGCTGATTGATGGAGCGATCGCCGACGAGTGGATCGGGTACGTCGGCCGTGCCGGTGCCGTTCTCACCGTGGCAGCGGCCGCAGTGCTCCATGTAGACGGCGAGGCCGGGATGGTCGGCGGCTCCGGCGACCATGGCGACGAGCGCGAGGCAGACCCCGCAAGCATGGGCTGTGAGGCTGGTCATGGCAGGCGCGACTCAGCGGATCTTCCGGTCGGGTAGGGCCGGCTTGATTCCTTCGTCGAGCGGCATCCGGTCGGTCTCGGCCGAGAGACCGTGGGCGGCGAGCATCGCGGCCAGCCGCCGCTCCAGGTCGGCCCGCGTGGCCGCGTGGGCAGGATCAGCGGCGAGGTTCACGAGTTCGTCGGGGTCGGCTGCGAGGTCGTAGAGTTCGGCGAGATGCCGGTCGGGCGAGCCGTCGCCGTGCGGATAGCGGATGAACTTCCAGCGGTCGGTGCGGATGCCGCGGATGTTCGGTGTGTAGGGAAACTGCTTCTCATAGTTGTATTCGTAGAGCCAGTCGGTGCGCCAGGCGGGATCGCCCGTGCCATCGGCGAGCTTCATCCACGAGCGGCCGTCGATGCCGGCGAGCGCCGGTGCGCCGCAGGCTTCAAGCAGGCTGGGGGCGACGTCGATCGTGAGCACCTGCTGTTCCACCACGGTGCCGTGCGGCAGCCCCGGCCCACGGGCGAGGAGCGGGATCCGGATGCTCGGCTCGTGCATCGTGCGCTTGTCGACCATGCCGTGCTCCCCCTCGAGCAGGCCGTTGTCGCCCATGAACACGACAAGGGTGTGTTCCCACTGCCCGGACGACTTCAAAAAATCGGCGAGCCGGCCCACGCTGTCGTCGACGGAGAGCACGGTGCCCCAGTAGGCGTGCACCATGTTCTCGAAGTCCTTCACGGACTCCGGCCGCTCGTCGGGAAACTGCTTTCGCCACTCGAAGAGCGGGCCGTAGATGCCATGCCAGGTGGGGAGCCGCTCGCGGATCCATTCGGGCTTTCCCTCGAGCCGGGAGGCGCTCGTGGGATAAGGCACGCCGACACCGTCGAACGCATGCGCGTGCTTTGGTTCCGGGAAGTAGAAGGAGTGCGGAGCCTTTTGCCCGACGCACAGCGCCCACGGGCGGCCCGCCGGCCGCGACTTGAGCCAGTCGAGGGCGTAATCAGTGACGACTGTCGTGTAGTAGCCCGTTGGTTTCTCGCGGCGCTCGCCGTTGATGTTCCACTCCGTGTCGAAGTAACTGCCCTGGCCCGTGTGCGAGACGAACCAGTCGAAGCCGGGCCGGGGGGCGTCGTTGTCCTCCCCCATGTGCCACTTGCCAACGTAGGCCGTGGCGTAGCCCTGCTCGTGGAGCCGGGTCGGCCAGTGCGGCAGGTTTGGCGGAAGGTCCGTGAAATTGTCGCGGACGCCGTGGCGATGGGCGTAGAGACCGGTGAGGATGCTCGCCCGGCTCGGTGAACAGAGCGACGTCGTGCAGAAGGCGTTGGCGAACCGCACACCGTCGGCGGCGAGGGCGTCGATCCGGGGGGTCTTCACGTGCTTCGAGCCGTAGCAGCCGACCGCGTCGGGCCGGAGGTCGTCGCAGAGGATGAAGAGCACGTTGGGCCGACGGCCGGGCTCGGCGCCGGCGGCAGAGAGCGCAAGCACGGCCAGCAGGCACGATACGGCGGGCGGCGTCCGTCTCATGGCTCAACGCATCAATTTCGGGCGAATTCGGGACGGGCGAACACGAGCCGGCCAGCCGACGTCTGCAGCGTGCTCGTGACGCTCGCATGCACGAGGCGGCCGATCTGCTCGCGGCCCCCCTCGACGACCACCATCGTGCCATCGTCGAGATATCCGACGCCCTGGCCCGCTCCCTCGCCCGGTTTCACCAGCCGCACCTCGAGCAGGTCGCCCGGGACGAACGCAGGCTTGAGCGAGACGGCCACGTCGTTGATGTTCACGGCCTGGACGGAGCGAACACCGGCGATCTTCACGAAGTTCTGGTCGTTGGTGATCAACCGCCCGCCGAGCCGCCGGGCCATCGCCACCACCCGCTGCTCCTCCGAGCTGTCGGCATCGGCTTCGTCGACCGGTGCAAGCACCTCGATGTCGACCGATTTGTTTTCGCGGAGCCTCGCCAGCACGTCGAGGCCACGCCGCCCCCGCAGCCGCCGCTGCCTGTCGGACGACTCGGCCGCAGCCTGGAGTTCGTCCATCACGAACGACGGCACGACGAACCGGCTTTGGAACAGGCCCGTCTCGGCCAGGTCGGCGACACGGCCGTCGACGATCGCGCTCGAATCGAGGATGTTCGGTCGAAGGCCCTTCACGTCGCGCGCGAATTCGACATACGGGATCAGAAACCGGAAGTCGTCGCGGGTCTGAAGGAGCAGGCTGGTGGACACGTAGCACAACAGCATGCCGAGGATCAGCGGCAGCCATCTGGTCACGGGATGGTTGGGGGTGGTCGGCAGGATCGGTGCGAGCGCGAGCGTGGCGATGTACGCGAGGAACACGCCAACGAGCAGCCCGAAATAGATCGCCGTGATCACAGTGACATCCTTGCGGCGGAGCGACGAGTCGATGGCGATCGCGGTCAGCGGCAGGGCGAGCATGCCGAGGAGCACGGCCCAGGGCACCCAGGCAGGAGCGTCGCGCATCAGCGGCGACGTGATGATCAACACGGCGATCCCGACCGAGACCGCGACGAAGATGGCCCGCAAAACGATGAGTGCCATGGGGGGATGATACCACACCGTCACAGGCGTCGGCCGTGGTCCCACTCCAGGAACCGATCGGTCATGCCGGCGATATAGTCGGCCGTGCTGCGCGCCACGCCGCACTCGGCTGCCCGGGCACGGTACCGGGCGGGCAAGTCGTCGGGGTGGGCCACGTACCAGTGGAACAGGTCGGAGAGCCTCTGCTGGGCGACGGCGCGAACGGACATCACGCGGTCGCTCCGGTAGACCCTCTGGAAAAGAAAAATCTCGAGTTGTTTCTTGCCCGCGGCCAGTGCCGCGCTGTGGCATATCACGCGTACACTCCGCCTGCCATCGACTCCGTCGAACACGGCCCGTACGCGATCCACCGAGTCGATGCCCAGCCGCTCGATCGTCGCCCGGCTCTCCGCCACGAGGTCGGCCACCTGCAGGTCGACCAGTTCATGGAGCACGGCGCGACGAAGGTCGTGGCTGGCCACGGCTCCGACGCGATCGCGCACTCGGGCCGCGGCCTCGGCGACAAGGGGCAGGCCGAGCATCTCCTCCAGCGTCACGAGGCCGAGTTCGATGGCGTCGTCGGCGTCG
>CAZDTC010000097.1:0-7611 GCA_964508125.1 uncultured Candidatus Kuenenia sp. | reverse complement strand
TAGTCCGCTTGCTCCGCAAGCGGATCTGAATCCGCTTGCGGAGCAAGCGGACTACTTTCGACGCTGTCTACCGGCGGAGGCCCTCGGCCAGCAAAAGGGCCGCAAGGGCAGTCGTGTAAAGGCGTCCCGACGCGCGCCCGTCGCGGCCACCAGCGACACCGTCAAACCAACTACCGGCCTCGTGCGCGGAAGTCTCCTGCAGATCGATCAACCATGGTTGCCCTCGATTGCTCCACAGCCCCCAGGAATCTCCTCCCACCTCGTGCATCAGGCAGGTCGCAAACAAGCAGTATTCAAGGTCTGGCCCCACGCCCATCTCGAGAATGCGGGACACCCCCGCCCGCAGCGCCGGGTTGTCATTTTTCCAGCCGAGCTTCCTCCGGCAGAGAAGACCGGCGGCCGATGCGCGCGATTCCACAGCCGGCTGCCGGTCTCCATACGAAGCGCCCTGATTGGCCTCCACAGAGTCGAGAAACCCAACCGCACGTTTGATCACCAGGGGACTCACATTCAGCCCCGCTTGGTGCGCACTGCCAAGCGCGAGCACGCACCACGCTGTGACGGTCGTGTGGCCCCTCTGGGTGGGAACCAGATCCCAGCCACCGGTTGCAAGATTCTGTGATGCGGAGATGTAGTCGGTCGCAAGTTGTGCCGACGCAGTCAACTGCCCTTCGCGATCCGTACCGATTGATTCCGCGAGCACCCTCACGGCGAGCGCCTGCGACACGAGATCGCCACCTTCAGCGTATGCCTTGCCCTGCCCCGCCCGGCACATCGTTGCCAGAAACGCCACGCCGCGGGTGAGCGGTGCCCGGTATGGGCCGTCGGCAGACGTTTGGCCACTGGCCAGAAACGGCAACATGGCGACCGCCGTCGCGGCCGTGCGATCGGGCGACTTGGCGGGATCACCGGAATCCAGGCACTTGCCGCCACACGCCTGGCAGCTAGCAAGGTCGAATGACCAGCCACCATCGGCACATTGATGCCCGACGATCCAGTCGAGTGCCTTCTCGAGTGCGACCTCGTCGCGTGGCCGCGGAGGCTGCGACGCGGCGACCGGCGGCTGCTCGGCCGCGGGGAGCACTGCTACCGATGGCAACGCGGGCAGTCCTTGGGCCGACGGTGTGGGCGGCGATAATTCCGCCGGCGGTGCCGCCGGGCGTGCGGCAGCTTTTTTGACGTCATTCGCCGGCTGCGTGGCCGCGGCTTCATTCACCACGACCATCGGCACAGGCCGCGGCCTTCGCGCACGCACGAACCATACCGTCCCCACGAGCACCGCCAGCATCGTCACTGCCGACAGCAGGGCCTGACAGAAGACCGAATGCCGCAGCGTCTGCCAAACCTTTTGGCTGAGGGTGTTTGGCAGTTCCAGACCGTTGGACGGCGTATGGCCGAGGCGGTCAACCTCGAAATCGCCCGAAGCGAGCGTCACGGGGCCCGAGCGATCCTCGGGCAGCCAGAGCGAGAGCACGTCGTCACTGACCGACAGAGGCCGTTCACACTTTGGGCAGGAGCCTCGCTTGCCGGCCCACGCTTTTTGGACATTCAACAACCTGCCGCACCGCGGGCACATGAGTTGCTGCTTGGCCGGCTGCTCTTGGCGCGGCAGTGGCGTGACCACAGCCTCTGCAAAACTGCCACAGGAGTCGAACCGCCGCGATGGATCCTTCGACAATCCACGCATGACCGCGGCGGCGGATGAACGCGGAAGATCTGAACGCAGTGATTCCAGCAAGACTGGCTTCGCTGCCGCATGGGCCACGATGATGGCAGCAGGCGTTGGGCCATCGAATGGCTTCCGACCGGCGAGCATCTCATACACCATGACGGCGAGCGCGTATTGATCGGAAGCTGCGGAGGCCTCGGAGCCGTCGATGAGTTCGGGAGCCATGTAGGCGGGCGTGCCGAGCGCGATGCCCGTGGCCGTCAGCCCCTGCGATTGGTGCTCGGCCTCGACCTGCATCACCACTTTGGCGACACCGAAATCCCCCAAAAACGGATTGCCCGCGCCATCGAAGAGAATGTTGTCGGGCTTGACATCCCGATGCACCAAGCCGCTGGCATGGACGAAATCCAACGCTGTGGCAATTGGCGCGAGCCATCCACCGATGATTGCGGCTTCGGCGGGAAGAGGCCGTCCCTGGCGGACCCGTTGCCTTCGCTTGAGGCTGCCGCCGGCCAAATACGGCATGACGGCATACGGTGTTCCGGCCTCGTCGCCGACGTCATGGATGGGCACGATCGCCGGATGGGCGAGGTGACGCAATACCGCGAGTTCACGGGCGAACCGCTCGACGAAATGAGGCGTGCCCAGGAGTTCGCGACGCGGCGTCTTGATCACGCAATAGCGGTCTTTGACGGCATCCCACGCCCTGTAAGCCACGCCCATGCCGCCAACGCCGATCGTGGCCACGATTCGGTATCGGCCCGCAAGCACGCGGCCCAACCAGGGATCGGAATCGCTCGCCGGTGTGTCGTCGAGTGGCATGATGGTGCGCCTGCGACCACGTCGATGATTGCGTGGCGTAAAAAGCCTCAGCCGGGGCCGCTGTCCCTTGCAGGGACCCCCCGTAAAGGAGTACCATTTCCCCAGTCTTTTTGCGAGGGAATGACAAAAACCCCCACCATCCCCCCGGAGACTTCGCGATGCAGGTGCGATTGGCGGCGACGATCGCGTCGAGCTGTTGGCTTGCGATCGTTTTTACTACGGCCTCTTTGGCCCAAACCCGCCCCCAGCCAACCCGCACCCTTGAAGACCTTCTTCTCGAGGCCGAGAAGATGGTGGATCAGCAGCCTCCACACAAGGCATTGCCCGAGAATCCGGACGCACGCCGAGAGCCTGCCAATCCACAACACGTCATCGATGAAATGCGGCGGTTGGTCGAGGAGCGCAATCGTATCGTCGACCGGTCAGCACTGTTCGCAACGCTCCGGCAACTCCGTGGCGAAGAGCGGAGGTTCTTTCAACTGGCCCAGGCTGTCAATGTCGCGACACGCAACGCCAAACAGGCTGCGAACCAACTGAACATTGTCGCCGGCATGGCGAGGGGGGCAGGCAATGGCGGCCCGGGGCCAGTCGCCGCACAGCTTGCCGCTGCACAGGCCGCACTGAACAACGCCAGCGCAGTCCTCAATAACGCAACTGCCGAGGCGCAGAATTTTTACAATGCGGAACTTCAACCTCGATACCAACGCGTTGGCCCCGCATTGCCCCGCTTTTTCGAAAACTACTCCCAGATGCGGAAACTGATACCGCTCGACCGCCAAAACCCCGCTCAATCACATCTGCTCGCCGAATTGCAGCGCGACATGCAGCACAGCGACGACTTCGTTGAGGGACACATTCTCACGGGCATCTTGCATGCCTACAGTGGCGATAACACTGCGGCTCAGGCCGCCTTCATCAGGGCAAGTGACATCAACGAATCGGCTGGCCTCGCGTTCACGCCCCTCGGGTATGACTGCTGTTATGGGCTCCTGCTTGCGGGTAAACCAGAAGATATTCCGCTGGGGTACGTCTCGGTTCTGAAGAAGCTTGACCCCAAACGCCAGACCTCCGCCGTCTGCTGGCTGGTCGGCGCCCATGCCTTTGCGAGAAGCCAATACAATGAGGCATCGAAATTTCTGTACAAGGCTTTCACCAAGGCCGACAAAGCTGCCTCGCCACAGCTTCGTGGCGAAGTGGCATGGGTCTACCTTTTTGCCGAGAACAAGCAGGACATCGAAAAGGCACTTGAGTTGCTCGAGGGTCTTGACGCCGCATCCGCCTGGCAGGTGAAGCGGGCCAAGGCGGGTGTGGCCGCTGGACAGGGGGCGTTTCCCCAGGCGATTGCACTCATGGAGGGATGCCGCGCATCCGCGCCTCCGCATTTCGACGAGGAACTCAACGCCCAGCAAAAATCGTACAGTTCGGGCCAGATATGGCTGCGCAGCGCGCCAGCCAATGAAAAGTGAGCGATCGCGTGGCAGATACCGATTACGCAGCCGAAGACCTCTTGCTCGATCCATGGGTGGGCCACGTGCTCAACGGCCGCTATCGGCTCGTTGCGGTGATCGGCGCCGGCGGCATGGGGGTTGTCTACCGCGCCTGGGATCTCGCATACGACGGCTATGTCGTCGTGAAGATGCCGAAGCGCGAGCTGCTCGGCGAGCCCAAGTTTCTACAGCGATTCGAGCAGGAGCTTTCCGCCCTGCGGTCACTCTCCCACCCGGCGGTCGTCCCCGTCATCGACATCGGCAGTGAACAGGGGACACCGTTCGCCGTGATGCCCTACCTGGCCGGCGGCAGTCTCAAGCAGCGGCGGCTCTTCAGGGAGGATGGCCAGGCCGCCCCGGAGCCACCCACGAACCTCTGGCGGTGGCTGCCGGCGGTCGCCACAGCGCTGGACTTCGTCCATGCCAATGGCTACGTCCATCGCGACATGAAGCCCGACAACGTGCTCTTCAACGGCCCCGGCAAACCGTTTCTGAGCGACTTCGGCGTCGCCAAGATCGTCCTACAGACCGAAGACGAGACCGCCAGCCGCGGGCTCACCGGCACGGGGATGGCCCTCGGCACACCCGCCTACATGGCTCCGGAGCTCATCTCCGGCACGAAGCCGAGCCCGCAGGTCGATCAATACGCGCTCGCCGTGACGATCTACGAACTGCTCGTCGCACGCAAGCCTTTCGACGGCCCCACGCCCGCGGCCGTGATCCTCGCGCACGTCACCGGCAAGGCGCCCGTGCTGGCTTCGCTCCTGCCGAACCTGCCTCCGCAACTGAGCGAGGCGGTGGCCCGAGGCATGGCGCGTGAGCCCGCCGACCGCTTCGGGAGTTGCGTCGAATTCGCCAGCGCGGCGCTCGCCGCGGTGCCGCGCCCCTCAGCGGCGGAAAAACTCCAGCTCATGTGCCCGCAGTGCAACCGCCTGCTCAACGTGAAGCCCGACTGGGCCGGCAAGCAGGGCAACTGCCCGCGATGCAAAAGCGCGATGGCGATCGGGGCCGATCTCACATCGCTCTGGCTGGAGGGCGACCGGCTCGGCACGCCTCCGGCAGGCGAAACCGTTCCCGTGCGCGTCATGGGCCCGACCCCCTCGCAGCCGATGGCGATCTCGAAGCGCTCCCCGCAGATGCAGCCCGCGGAACCGGAATCGGTGATCGCGGTGCTCAAGGAGCAATTCCTCGGCTCGAAGATCCTGAAGGCGGCCGCCGGCGGCGTGGCGGCACTCTGCGCCGTGCTCGTGGCGCTGACCTTCATCGGGGGCGAACGCCAACCCCAAAAGCCCGAGGCGATTGCCCACACTGAGTCCGCTGGTGGCAAGAACGGCTCGCCGCAGCAGGAAGCAGCCAATGAAGCGGAACCGCGGGCACACCCGGATTCGCCGCCGGACACCCAGGAACCGCCCGAGCAAAAAGAGCCGGAACAGATCGCTGAGGAGCCCGCGCCGAGGCCGCCGGTGGTCGCCGAATCGCGCCGGCCGCGCATCGCGCAAGGCTCCGCGCAGCCGCAGCCTACGCAACCCGCACAAGAAAAGACTCCGGAGGCAGGCCAGCACGCAGAGGCTTCGTCACCGCGTGATGCCGAACCTGCCACGGCTTCCGCCGTCCCTGAGGTCGCAGGGAAACAGCCACAAGCCGACGTTCCACGGCCTGCACCGCAGGCAAAACTTCCTGCTCCCGCCGATGAAGACGTCGCGAAAGTGATCGCCACCTTCCGCGAGGCCTACGAAGAACAATACTCGTCCGCGAAAGAGACCGGCAGATATTCGATGCTCATAGGCAGACTGGAGAGCGTCCTCGAGGAGACGCGGAACCCTGCCCAACGGTATGCGTTGCTCGTGGAGGCCGAGGAATTGGGTGTGAACGGGAAAGATCTGGGAAGGTCCATGGGCTTTCTCGACAAGAGGATCGAACAATATGAAGTCGATCCGACACCACTGCGACTCGCGCTCATCAAAAAATTCACGACGCAAAAGAAGACCCCGCCGACCCAGCAACTCTTCGACGACTCGCTGCTGGTGGCTTCCCAGGCCGTGGATCGCGACGACTTCGAGGTGGCCCAGGCAGCCGGCCAACTGGCCAGCAGCACGGCAAAGACACTCGACCGTCTTGAAAAAGCCAAAAATGCCAAACAACGTCTAGCCCGCGGGGCCGCTGCCGCCGCCGGCAAAAACCTTGCGAAGGAAGCCACGGAAGTTCTCAAAACCGTCGGCTCGCTGAAGAAGTTTTACGATGCATATGCAGCGGCGATCGAGCGACTCGCCACTGAACCGGACGCGGAAGACGCCCATGGCGTCGTCGGCCGCTACCTCTGTTTTATGAAGCAGGATTGGAACAAGGGGCTGCCGTCGCTCGCCAAGGGGCCGGACGACCAGTTGCGAAAACTCGCCCAGCGTGAACTGGCGGCGCAAGCCAGTGGCGACGTGTCAGGTGCCTTGGATGCCGCCGGAGCATGGTGGGATTTCATGCACTCCGAGCCTGCGGAACTGGCGCTGCTTGAACTCGCAGCCATCAAGGATCATGCCGCTCGCCAATACGCCTCCCTGCTCGGCAAAATCACCGACCCGACCAATCAGGCTCTCGCAGAGAAACGTGCAGCCGATGCACGCACTCGCGGGCAGTCCGGCGCCACCCTTCAAGATGCCGAACGCGAGGCACAACAGACGGAAGGGGCAAAAAAATCAGACTCGCCCGTTTTCGCAATCGTGCCCGAGCCACGGGGACTTTCGAAGGAACTCTACCCACTGCTGCCGACCAACGACGAAATCAAGGTGATCACGAACCACCTCACACTTCCCGACAATCAGGTCTATCAGGCTACACAGGCTTTTTTGGGGCGGCTCCAAAACCAGTTTTCGCCCGATAAATGGTCCGACGTGGATGCCAAATTCATCATCTCCTTGAATGACGCGATCCACCTCCGACTTGGCAAGCAGGCTTACTACCGCGAATGGGAGTGCGCTCGGGTCGCATCAATGTGGCTGCTCGGTGCGCCAGACGACCTTGAGTTCGTGCGGCGAGCACGTACAGTCCCTCAGAACGTCCTTGACGACCTGAACTCGTATGTCACGATGCGCGGCGTCAAGGAATGGCTGTTAGCAAACGCAGCGCAATTCCCGACCGACAACGACAAGGCGGCTGCCTTGGATCGCATTCTCCAAGCCGGGTTTCGGTTCCGCGGCATCGTGGAGTTTCGTACGGCCTTGCAGCAGCAACAGCAGCAATGACACGTGGAGCGCCGATGGGCAATCACCAGTTCACCAGTCGTACGATCGTCGCGAATGCCACCATCCTTGCGGCCGTGGTGATGCTGTTGCTCTTCGCCCGACGCGATCGGCAGGCGAGCCTCCATCCTGAGCCGGCACCGAAGGCCGCGGCGGCTAATCGGCTCGCGGATCGGGCGGCCGCGGAGGCGGAGCAGGCGCTCGCCGACACCGAGGCGAAGCTCGTCACCGCCCGCAAGGAACTCAGGGCCACCGAGGAGAAACTCGACGATCGCAAGCGGGCCTTGGAACGGGCAGCCGTGGCGGGAGGACCCGCGCCACAGAAGGCCGACGATAAGCCCGCGGCCGCCGCCGCCGCGCCCGACCGCCCCGCGGCCAGACCTGCTGCTGACGACGACGAGCG
>CAZDTC010000096.1:0-7625 GCA_964508125.1 uncultured Candidatus Kuenenia sp. | reverse complement strand
GACCGCGCCGGCGCTCACGCGGCCGGCCACGTCGGCGGCGATGTCCGGATAGTCGACCGCCTCGGTGCCGTGGCTGCCACAGTCGATCACCTCGTGCCCCATGTTCTGAAGCAGGCCGATGATCCGCTGGCGGGCGGCGACGCCCCTGTGGTCACTTCCGATGGCAATCCGCATCGATCGCTCCGTGCTTCGTGGAGGTCGTCGGGGCCGGCATCAGGCTCGCGACGACTTCCGCCGTAATTGAAGTGTATCCAACCGGGCGATCAAGTGCTGCCGGATTTGTTCGGCGCACGCGCGGTAGGTGGCCACCGGACCGCCGATCGGGTCGAGCACGTCGATGCGGTCGGGCGAGAGCACGGCGGTGCGGCCGCCGGCCTCGGGATACTGGGCGAGGATCGCGGCCCGGTGGGCCGCTGTCATCGTCCAGATGATGTCTGCCTGCTGCACAAGCGCCTCGGTGAGGGGTTGGCTTTCGTGGCCTGAAAGGTCGGCCCCGATATCGCGCATGGCCTCGACTGCGCCGGCGCTCGCGGATCCGCCGCCCCACGCGGCGATGCCGGCGCTTGCGACCACGACGCCGTGCTCCTCGAGTTCCTCCGGAAGGCATCCGATCCGCTCTGCGGCGAGTTGCTTGAAGACAGTCTCGGCCATCGGGCTGCGGCAGGTGTTGCCCGTGCACACGAAGAGCACCATCAGGCTCGAGAGCCGCCGCAGTGTCTCCTGGGATACGATCCCCGGATGGACGATGCGAAAGTCGTCGCTGTCGACTTCGATCGTGGAGGCAGGTTGGGCGTAGCGGGAACGGCCGTCGTCGATCACCATCGCCAGCGCCCTGCCACTGCGGGCGATCACCTCGGCGGCCGTGACGGGCGGCGCCTCGTCGGGGCTGGCCGGCTCGGCGAGCACCACCGGCCCCGCGAGCATCCGCATGCAGTCGGAGAGCATTGGGTGACCAGGGACGCGGAGCCGTAACCGGCCCGCGCCGGTGATCGCCGCGCGGGCCGGCGCCGCAAGGCGGTGGACGAGGCTCTCGGGATGATCGTCGGCGACGATGATGGTCACCGGACCGGGCCAGCAGCGGCGGGCGATCCGCCGGCCGATCGGGCTCAGCCGTGGCGCCCAGTCGAGAGCCTCGTCGGCGCTCTTGAGCGCGAGTGAGAGCCGTGGCTCACCGTCGCGGGCGGGAGCCAGCGGAATGATCCGTTCGATTGCGGCGGCATCGCGCACGCTCGCGGCGACCACGTAGTCGGTCTCGGTCGGAAACGCGACGCCGCGGCCCTCGGCGAGCATCTGCACGGCCCGGTGGACGACGTCACGGGGATCGTCGGTCTTCCGCAGGTCGATCACCATGGGCCGCATGGGCAACGCCGGGTGCCTGGGGAACGCCCTGCACCAACCGTGAGGGAAACCGGGAAGATTAGGAAAAAGTATCGGGGTTCTGCGGGGGAGGTCAAGCAGAGAGGCGGACCGGTGTGTGGGTCGGCAGGTGTGCGAGCCTCGTGTGCCGCAACCATGTGACCCCGCGTTGCGGCGGAAATTTTGCCGGTTTCATGGGGAGACTTTTCGGCTTGTGGCTGGGTGCGGTGCGCCGGTATTCCTCCCCGGCTTCGTCCCCGCACTCCCACGGGATCGTCGATGACATTTCGCGCGGTCGCCTTCGCCCTTCGCCACCCTGCCCGGCATTTCATGCTCGCGTTGGCCTGCGCTTGCGCCTGCGCGACGGCTTGGGCCCAGGCGCCGGTGCCGTCCGCGGCGCCACCGGTCACGGCGCCGGGCGGCGTTCGGCCGTTGCCGCCCGCCGCGGCCCCCGCGGACGAGGCCAACCGGATCGTCGAGGTGCGGATCGAGGGCAACCATGCCACCGAGGTCTCGAAACTTCCCAAGCTCGTGACTCGGGCCGGCCAGGTCTTCGATCCCCAGGCGATCGAGGAGGACGTGCGCACGCTGCACCGTTCGCGGAAGTTCGTCGACGTGCTTCCGAAGTATGTCCGGGTGAAGGAGGGCGTGGTCGTGATCTTCCAGGTGGTGGAGCGGCCGATGCTCCGCTACGTGAAGTACGTCGGGAACGAGAAGGTCACCACGCGCACGCTCCGCAAGAAGGCCGAGATCGACGTGGGCGACTCGATGGATCCGTACGTGGTCGAGGAGGCCCGGCGGCGGATCGAGTCGTTCTACCACGAGAAGGGCTACGACGCGGCCCGCGTGTCGACGGTGGAGGGGAACAAGCCCGGCGACAAGGGGGCCGTGTTTCTCATCGACGAGGGGCGCAGCCGCAAGTCGCTATGGACGAGTTTCGTGGGGAATTCGATCGCCAGCGACGCCCGCCTCCTCACGCAGATCAAGTCGAAGCCCGGCATCTTCTGGCTGCTCGGCGGCGACGTCGACCGCGAGAAGATCGATGCCGACGTCGACGCGATCACCGCCTACTACCGGAGCCTGGGGTTCTTCCAGGCCAAGGTGAGCCGTGAACTGGAAGTGGTGCACGGAGCCGGGCGCGACTGGACGATGCTCACGTTCGTGATCAACGAGGGCCCGCGGTATTCGGTACGCAACATCTCGTTCATCGGCAACAGCAAATTCAAGAGCGAGTTTCTCTCCCGGGATCTCAAGCTCAAGAGCGGTGAGCCGTTCAACCAGACGAAGATGGACCTCGACCTCGGCCAGATCCGCGACATCTATGGCGGCCGCGGCTTCGTGTTTGCCGACATCCGGGCCGATCCGCGGTTCCTCGAGGAGCCGGGGCAGCTTGACCTCGTCTACAACGTCACCGAAGGGCAGCGGTATCGCGTCGGCAAGATCAACGTGAGGATCCGAGGCGATCATCCGCACACGAAGCACAGCACGGTGCTGAACCGCCTGTCGCTCCGTCCCGGCGACATCCTCGACATCCGGAAGCTTCGCGACGATGAGCGGCGGCTCAAGGCCAGCAGCCTGTTTCTCGCGGACGCGGCCAAGGGAGAGGGGCCGCGGATCGTGTTCAGCAAGCCGGAGAACGCCGAGGATGCCAACGAGCAGATCGCCCGCGACCCGAGCCGGCCCGGGTTTCGCGGCCAGAGCCCCGATCCGGAGTCGGCCGACGACGCCGTGATCGACCTCGTGCTCGAAGGCGAGGTGCGTGATGCGGGCACCGTTGTCCAGCCGTCCGCAGCGCCAGCGCGTGGTCCTGCGACGGGTGCCCCGGCAGCCCCGCCCGCTGTCGCAGGCACGGTGTGGCGTGGCCAGAGCCCACAGCCGTTCGTTCAGCAGCAGCCTGCTCCGCCGCAAGGGTGGGGCGGGGCGCCGCTCGCGCCGACGGGCCCCGAGGCGATCGACTACTCCCGCAACGTCGCGCCTCCACCGCCCGTCCAGCAACCGGTGTACGTCGCCCAGCAGCCTGCCGCACCGCCGGGGCTGCCCGGGGCCGTGCCGCCCGCCGGGTTTCAGCCTGGGTTTGCTCCCCAGCCGGGATTCGCGCCGCCGGGCGGCCAGCCGTTCGTGGGTCAGCCTTTCGGCCAGCCTGGCATGGTGCCGCAGCCCGGCATGGTCCCGAACTTTGCCGCTGACCAGCCGCTCCAGGTGTTCCCTGGCAACGAGCCCTACGTGATCGTCGACGTCGATGCCGAGGAGACGCAGACCGGACGGCTCATGATCGGTGCTGGCGTCAACTCCAACGCCGGCCTTGTCGGCAACATCGTGGTCGACGAGCAGAACTTCGATCTGTTCCGCCTGCCACAGAGTTGGGACGACATCAGGAACGGCACGGCGTTCCGCGGAGCCGGCCAGCGGTTTCGCCTCGAGGCCGCGCCCGGCACGCAGTTGCAGCGTTACACGGCGACGTTCCAGGAGCCGTATCTCTTCGACACGCGGATCGGGCTGTCGACGAGCGCGTCCTACTACACCCGCTACTTCTACGACTGGGCGGAGGCACGCGTCGGCGGCCGGATCGGCCTCGGCTACCAGTTCCAGTTCGCCCCGAACCTTTCAGTCAATACCGGGTTCCGCGGTGAGAGTGTCGACGTGTTCAATCCGCGGTTGCTCACACCCGCCATCGAAAACATGCTCGGCACCAACTCCGTCTATGGCTTCTCCGGCGGCATCATCCACGACACCCGCGACAGCCCGTTCCTACCCACGCAGGGGCATCTGGCCACGTTCGAGTTCGAGCAGGTGATCGGCTCGTTCGTCTATCCGCGTGGCATCCTCGAGGGCCGGCAGTATTTTCTCTTGAGCGAGCGGGCCGACGGCTCGGGCCGCCACGTGCTCTCGATTGGTTCGGTGCTCGGCATGTCGGGCCCCGACACGCCCGCCTACGACAACTTCTTCGCCGGCGGCTACAACACGATCCGCGGCTTCACGTTCCGCGGGGCGAGTCCCCGGCAGATGGCCAACGGCGAATCGCCGACGAGTTCTTCCCAGAACGCCGCGATCATCGGTGGCCCGTTCCAGTGGCTCAACACGATCGAATACCTGTTTCCGATCACGGCGGACGACACGCTCCGCGGCGTGGTGTTCACCGACTTCGGCACGGTGGAATCGAATGTGTCGATCCAACAGATGCGCGTGGCGCCAGGCTTCGGTCTGCGGATCACGCTGCCGGCGATGGGTCCGGCCCCGATCGCACTCGACTTCGCCGTCCCGGTCGCCTATGCCCCGTACGACAACCAGCAACTGTTCAGCTTCTTCGTCGGTTTCGCCCGTTAATTGCCACCATGTTCGGATCCTCTGAAAACCTGAGCGAGCCGCGCCGCATCCTCGTGGTGCGCAACCGTTACGTCGGCGACACGATGCTTGCGATCCCGTTCCTGCGGAACCTGCGGCACAGGTTTCCTCGGGCCGTCATCGACGTTCTCTGCGAGTCCGGTGCCGCGGCCCTGCTCGCCGACTGTCCCTACACGGATGAACTGATCGAATGGAAACGTGGTCCTCGTAGAAACGGTGTCGTGCGCGGTTCGCTCGCCAACGTGCGGGCGACGGCCCGCTTGATCCGCGGCCGCGACTATGACTGTGTATACCTGCTCAAGCGATCCCTCTCGACCGCGCTGCTCGCCTGGCTCGCCGGAATCCCTGTGCGCATCGGGTTTCGCTCTTTCGGCGCCTGCCTGCTCTCGCGCGCGGTGGCAATCGCACCGCATCGGCATCAGGCAGAGTTGTTCCTCGACCTGTTGCGGGCTGATGGTATCGCCATCGACGACGGCCGTAACGAATGCTGGACGACTCCCGATTCGGTGACCAGGGCCGATGCCTTGCTTGCCCGCGTCGCCGCGGATCGTCCCCGGGTGTTTCTCGCCTTGCAGTCCACCGATAAAGAGCGACTCTGGCCACCAGAGCGTTTTGCCCGGATTGTGGACTGGCTTGTCCGTGAGCGTGGCTGCGAGATATTCCTTTGCGGAGCCCCCGCGGACGCCCGCGTGCATGCGGCGGTCCTGCAGCGGGTGTCTCGCGATGCCGCGACGCACGTGCACGACCACTCCGCCCGCCTGTCACTGCGGGACGTTGGAGGACTTCTGGCGAGGATGGATCTCTGTGTCGGCGTCGACACGGGGTTGCCGCACATCGCGGCGTCGAACGGCGTGCCCGTCGTGGTGCTCGCGGGCCCGACCGACCCCAACCGTTGGCATCCCTGGAGGAGCACCGGTGTGGTCGTGAAAGGTGAACCGACGTGGTTCGCCAGGCTGCTCGGGCGGAGGCGTCGTGGCGGCCGTCAGCTGCCCTGGGCTCCCGAACCAACGGCGATGAAAACGATCTCGGTCGAGCACGTGATGGCGGCGGTGGATCGATTGCTCCCGCGACACATCTCGGCGCTGCCGCTGGTCCGGCCACCCCTCAAGGTCGTCGACCTCCGCGAGGGCCGGCACCGCTACGAGGTCTGGCAATCTCCGTCGTTCGCGCCGGCTGCTGCGGCCGAACCCGCGACGAACCCGCTCGCCCACGCCCACTGAAAGTTGAAGCCGCCGATCCGGCCGTCGACGTCGAGCACCTCGCCGGCGAAGTGCAGCCCCGGGCGAATCCTGCTCTCCATCGTGTCGAGCCGCACCTCGGCCAGCGGCACGCCGCCGGCCGTCGCCTCGGCCACCGTGAATCCACGGTCACCGACCACGTCGGGATCGAGCGCCGTGACGCACTGCACGAGCCGTCGCCGGGCATCGCGCGGGATGTCGCCGGTCGCCGGTGCTCCGGCCGCTGCGCAGAGCCCCCGCACGAGCCGCTCGGGAAGTCTTTCGCGGAGCACGGCGAGCGCCCCGCGACCACTGCCCGAGAGGAGCAGCCGCTCCACGTCGTCGGCCGACTGGCCGGGCAGCCAGTTGATCGCGAGCCGCACCGCTGGATCGCGCGAGCGCTCGACGAGCCAGTGACGGCTGATGTCGAGCACGCTCGGGCCCGAGAGGCCGGTGTGCGTGCAGAGCGTGCTGCCCGTGAACGACCGCAGCCGTTTTCCCCCGGCTGAGAGGAGCACGAGCTCCGCGGGAAGCGTGAGGCCGGAGAACTCGCGAATCCAGTGGTCCCCTGGAAGCACGAGCGGCACCAGGGCGGGCACGATCGGGGAAGTGAGCGAGTGGCCGAGGCCGCTGGCGATCGCGAAGCCCGTGCCATCGGAGCCCGATTTGGGCAGCGATTTTCCACCGGTGCAGAGGATCACGCGCGTTGCACGGACGGATCCTGCTTCGGTCGCCACGAGAAACCCGTTGCCAGAGGCCTCGATCGCCGTCACGCGGGCGGGATGGACGAGCCGCACACCGGCCGCGGAGGCTGCAGCCACGAGGCCGTCGAGCACCGTGCGGGCCGAGTCGGTGACGGGAAAGAGTTTTCCCGTGTCCTCGCGTTTGAGTTCGACGCCGCACTCGGCAAAAAATTTCACCGTGTCGTCCACGGTGAATCGGCCGAGCACCTTGCGAATCGCCGGCGGCGTGCTGCCGGCGTAGTCGGCTTCGGTCACCTTCCAGTGCGTGACGTTACACCTTCCACCGCCGGCCACGAGGATCTTGGCGCCGAGCTTCCTCGCGCCGTCCACGGCCGCGATCGACAGGGGCCTGCCCGCCGCGCGAGCCGCTCGCCCGGCCCACGTGGCCGCGAACAGGCCCGCCGCACCCGCCCCGACGATGAGAATGTCGCACCGATCGGGTGGCGAGGCTGGTTCCATTCGTCAAAAACGTAAAAACTGCCGATGAACGCGAAAAAACGCTGATGGCTCGGCAAAGATGCGAGTGCTATCCTTAAGAGTGTAGGTGATCTTCCCGCCGACCGACCGAAAGGTCCGCGATCCAGGCTGGCCCGTGGGGCCGCGGATCGGCGACGCGGGTAACCCCGAGTGGAACAGTCCATGGGTTGCTTCAGCGCGTGGCGAACGTGGTGTGTCGGCGTGGCGTTCGTCGCAGCGTTGGGCGCTGAAAATGTCTGCCTGGCCGCCGAAGGCCCGCTCGACTTCAACCGCGACATCCGGCCGATCCTCTCCGAGAACTGCTTCTACTGCCACGGCCAGGACGGCCAGAAGCGGGAGGCCGATCTGCGGCTCGACGACCGGGCCGCGGCCATTGACGCCGGCGCCATCGTGCCCGGCGATCCCGGCGCGAGCGTGATGCTCGAGCGGATCCATTCGACCGATCCCGACGTCGTGATGCCGCCGCCGAACTCGAACCGGCGGCTTTCCG
>CAZDTC010000095.1:0-7676 GCA_964508125.1 uncultured Candidatus Kuenenia sp. | reverse complement strand
CATCCCCGGCGGGTTCTCCTACGGCGACGACATCGCCAGCGGCCGGATCTTCGCGCTCGAGCTCGCGCTGCGGCTCGGCGACGCGCTGCGATCCTTCCGCGACCGCGGCGGCCTCGTGCTCGGCATCTGCAACGGCTTCCAGGTGCTGCTGCAGACCGGGCTGCTCTTGGCCGATGGCGCGGGGCGACCGCGGGCCTCCCTCGCGCACAACCGCACTGGGCAATTCATCGACCGCTGGGTGCGGCTCGAGGTGCATGGCAGAAAGTGCCCGTTTCTCCACGGCCTCGACACCCCCTTCGACCTGCCGATCGCGCACGGCGAGGGCCGGTTCGTGCCAGTGTCGCGGGCCGATCTCGAATCCTTCGAGGCCGCCGGCCAGCTCGTGCTGCGCTACGCGGCCGATCCCGCCGGCCGCTCGACGAACCCCAACGGCGCCGAGGCCGACGTCGCCGGCGTCTGCGACGCCACCGGCCGCGTGTTCGGCCTCATGCCGCACCCCGAGCGGTTCATCGACGCGACGCAACACCCGGCCTGGAGCGGCCGCCTCGACGCCAGCGCCGCGGGCGCGGGCCTGGCGATGTTCGCCAACGCCGTGAAGGCTGTATCGGGGTAACCGTGTGGCAAGCGTCTCGCTTGCCGAGAGTTGAGGCCGGACTGGCAACCGGGACGGTTGCCCCACGAGAACACGCTGACCGGTGGCGTTGACCCGGCCCGGCGGCGGCCGCTACCCTCCTCGCCCCTTTCGCCCGGTTTTGCCTGCCCTCGTATCTGAAGGAGCCCTGCGGCGATGCGCCGAGCCTCGAGCAAGGTCGCATGTGCAGCGGCCTGCGCGTGTGCGCTGGCTGGCTGCCGGTTTGCCCTGGTGGCAGACAACGGCTGGCCCTGGCCGCAGGCTGAGCCGGCCGAGGCCACGCGCGCGGCGGTGCACAAGCCCGCCCCGAAGACGTTGCCCTTGGAGGTCGTCTTCGCCCGCACCGACGATCACGACGCGGGCTGGCAGGATGAACTCTGGGACCTCGCCGACGAGCAGGCCTTCGATCACGCACTGCGCCGACGGCTGGCCGCCAACGGCCTCCGGGCGGGGCTGGTGACAGGCCCGTTGCCGCCTGCGCTCGCGGCCCGGCTCGAACCGCAGGCCGCAGCGACCGAGGCCGACGAGCTTCCTGCCGCGGCGGCCGACCGGCCGGCCGTCACGCGGCGCTTTCTCAAACTCCTGCCGGGCCGCGACAACGAGATCGTCGCGGCAGCGGGCATCGACGAACTCATCCTCTTCGAACACGACGGCAGCGAGGTGCGGGGCGACACCTACCGCGATGCGACCGCGTACTTCGCGCTCAAGACGTGGCCGGCGGCCGATGGACGCGTGCGGATCGAACTCGTGCCCACGGTAAAGCACGGGCCACTGGAGCGGGCATGGGTCGGAGAAGAAGGGGCATTTCGCCTCGAGACCGGACAGCAGCGGCAGCCGCTCGAACGGCTGGCCATCGCAGCGGTGATCCCCCAGGGCAGCACGCTGCTCCTCGGGCCCGCAGGGGATGCGTCGTCGACGGTCGGCGACGCCTTCTTCGGGGCCGACTCGGCCCGCCGTGGTCGTCGGCTCCTTGCAATCCGGCCCGACGGTCGCCCGACCGATCCGCTGTTTGCGGCCGACGTCGCGGACACGGGCCCTTCTCCTCCCGCAAGCGCGGCAAACTGAGCCGACCTTGCCGTCCGGCTGGCCGCGGCCAGGTGGCAGGCTGCGGCATTTGAGCAGCCGAAGCGCGTGACGCACGGCAGGGTGGGCGAGCCGCCATGGATCGGTCGATTCCAATTGGTGAGTGTCGGCCGCTCGGGCCGACGCAAGCCAGCCAGGGAAGGCAGTACATGAGCGCCCCGAGATCCGACCGACGTCCGGCGGCCCGCTCACAGCGGCCCAAGGCAACGACCGTGTTTGCCGCCGCCTTCCTCGCCGGCGCCGCAGCGGCCGTGGGGCTCAATCGCACGCTCGACGTGCACCTGGCACAGCGGCGGCCGCGGGTCGAGAGCGAGCCGATCTTTGTCGCCCTCCGCAGCCTGCCGCAGGGTGCTCCCCTGACCGTCTGGGATGTCGCCCTGCGCGATTGGCCCAAGGCGATGCTGCCGGCCGCGGCGCTCCGTCCGCGCGACTCGTTTGACGGGATGGTGCTCAAGCACCCCGTTCGGGAAGGCCAGCCAATCCTGAGCGTGCAGCTCGTGAAGGTTTCCCCACCACAGGTTGACAGCCAGCTGGCGGAAGCCACAGCCGCGCCGGCCGCGACGCCGCCGCCTTCCTGCCCCACGCCGGCCGAGCAGACTGATCTCTGGGCGCCGGCAGAAGTCCCGGCGCCGGCGATTCAACCCTCCGCCGACGTGCCGCACACAGCCGCCACAGAGGTCGTTGCGGATCCGACCGTGGTCGTGTCCGTGGGCGACACGGTGCCGGAAGAGCCGGCGGTGACTCCGGTGGAATCTCCGTCCGAGCCATCGGCGGCGGTGCCAGCCGACGCGGTGGCAACCGGCGAGGTGCCCGGCAATGACTCACCCATCGATCCCGTGACCATCGAAGACGTGGTTGCCGAACCGGTGGTTGTGGATGCCACGACGGACACCGACATCGATGTGGCAATCGCACCGGCGGCCAACGACGCCGATTCGGGCGCCGCGCCGACGCGTGAGATGGTGATGCGGTATCTCGTGGTGCCGGAGCGCATCGCGCTCGAGGCCGATCGCTCATTCGTCCCGCCGCTGGAGCAACAGCGCGACGCAGCGGCCGGGTCGGTGGCGCAGACGCCGTCCACGCAGCAGTCATCCCCGACCACCCGGCCTCAGGTGCAGGAGGGCCGCAACACCCGTCCGGCAGCCCGCACCTCGTCGAACCGCGACCGCCAGCCGCAGCGGCCGCAGCGATCGGCCGCAGGGCTATCGGCGCCGGTGAAGGATCAGGAAAAGCAGTCGTTCCTCCGGTCGATGATGCCAAGCCTGTCGCTGGGCATGGGCGCGGTCGAAGCCCGGCCAAAGACCGAACCCAGGGCGAAGACCGAATCCAGGCCGAAGACGGCTGCGAAGCCGGAGTCGAAATCCGAACAGGCACCGCGGTCCACGTCGCGTGGCTTCGGCTTCTTCCGATAAGACCATCAGGGCAGGCCGTCAGGGCTCGATCACGATCTTGCCACCGACGGCGCCCGAGAGGCCGACGGTGCTTTCCTCCTGGAGCCGGTGCGCCTCGGCGGTGCGGCTGAGCGGCAGCACACGGTCGACAGGCACCCGGAGCGTTCCGGCGGCGAGCCACCGATTGATGTCGACGGCGGCGGCGGCCTGACGATGGCTCTCGGCCTTGAACATCACGAAGCCGACGAGCCGGCAGCCCTTCACGTAGAACGGCCCGACGGGAAACGCGGGGCGGGCATCGCGGCCGGCCATGATCACCATCCGGCCTCCTTCGGCGAGCATGGCGACGGCCTGATCGAATCGCGGTTCGCGCTGCGTCTCCCAGTAGGCGTGTACACCGCCCGGAGCGGCTCCGATGACGGCCGCGGCAAGGTCTTCGCGCCGGTAGTCGAGCACGACATCGGCGCCGAGCCGGGCGACACGGTCGCGCCGCTCGGGCGTGCCTGCCGTGGCGATCACGCGGGCTCCGAGGATCTTTGCGATCTGCACGACGGCCGAACCGACACCTCCGGAGCCGCCGTTCACGAAGATCGTCTCGCCGGGCTCGAGCCTCAGGCTGTCGACGAGCCCCAGATGGGCGGTGATCGACACCAGGGCTGCCGCCGCGGCGTCGCGATCGGAAACTCCCGTCGGTGTGGGATATAGCCATCTCGCATCGACGGCCGCGAGTTCCGCGAACGTGCCTTGGCGGCCAACCACCCCCTGGTTCGAACCCCACACGCGGGTGCCGACGGCAATGCCGTCGACCTCGCCACCCACCGCGACCACCTCGCCGGCCAGGTCGCAGCCCACGACGAACGGAAACCCGAGCGGCATCGCCACCGTGCCCCCGCGGATGTAGGTGTCGATCGGGTTGACCGCGCAGGCTCGCACGCGCACGAGCACCTGCCGCGGGCCGGGCACGGGGTCGGGAAGGTCGTCGACCGTGATCACCTCGGGCGGGCCGACGCGGGTGATGAACGCCGCCTTCATGGATGGGCTCGCGTGGCGGATCGCAGGACGATTGCCGCGGCGGCGGCGGCCAACCCCGCCCCCGCGGCGACAATGTTGAGCACGCTTCGCATGCTGTCTGCAAACCGGGCGCGGCGGAGCAAGACCTGCTCTTCGTCAGCCGGCGGCCGGCGCACGCTCGAGCGGGAGAGCCCTTCGGACCACACTCTGTAGATCGCCATGTCGTCGGCCGCCAAGACGGCGGACCGCAGAAGTGCCTCGTCCACGGCAACGGCTGAATGCCGCGTCAACCACAGCCCCCCCACCCAAGAACCCACAGCGACAATCGCCCCGAGGAGCACGATGGCGTGCGCCGGCCTCCAAGTCGTCCGCGGGGCGGTTTCCCCGGGTTGCTGGCGCTCGAGCGCCCCGAGGTCGCGGAGTTTTGGGACGGACAACCTCCGGCCGCAACGCGGGCAGTCGACGCTGCCCCCTGCCTGTCCGGAAGTCACGGCAACCTCGGTGGAGCATTCGCAGGGAAGGAGAAACGTAGGCATTGACTCTGACCTGCGGGCCGCAGAACTTCGCCGGCCGGATTTTTTTACCATTCCGAGGCGATTTTTCAGAAAATTTCGCCTTTTGGAGGAAAAAAAAGTTGGCCTTCGGCGCCCCGCAGGCCCATAATCGTTGGCCTTTCGAAAACCCCGTCAGCGTTGATGGCTTCTCTCCCTCCGTTCCCGGGGCCGCACGTCCCCCAGACCACCCGGACCCCGCGAGGAGACGGCTTTTTTTTGACCACTGGACTTGGCCGCGCCTTGAATCAGACTGTCGGCCACACGAAAGATGCTTTCGGCGAGATGACGGGGTTTGAGCGAAACGGCACCCCCGATGGACAGCCTCAGTCCGGGCCCCGCGTCCGGGAACTTTCTTGATCCTTGTCTTGATCCTTGAAGGAGCAATGCCTTGTACGACTCGCTGCTGGATGAACTCGAAGACGACGTCGTTTCCAATCCCCAGGAAGTGGAGGATCTGACGGTCAAGGTGGTCGATGCCGAAGAGGCCGACGCCGAACTGCTCGTCGACGAGGAAGCCGGCCCCCTCCCCGAGGGCGAGATCGAGGCCGAGGCCGAGGCCGAACTCGAAGCCTCCGGCGAAGCTGAGGAGTCGCTCATCGAGCAGGTTGAGAACTGGTCCGACGATCCGGTGCGCATGTACCTCACGCAGATGGGAGAGATCCCGCTGCTCACGCGGGCCCAAGAGATCCACCTTGCCAGGCAGATCGAAACGACGCGGGCCCAGTTCCGCGCCAAGTTGCTCGAGTGCGAATACATCTGCCAGCAGGCGTTCAAGGTGCTCTCGCGCGTGCACCGCGGCGAACTCCCGTTCGACCGCACCGTGCAGGTGTCGGTGACCGATCGGCTCGAGAAGGAGCAGATCCTCGGCCGGCTGCCGCACAACCTGCGCACGCTCGACGTGCTGCTCAAGCAGAACAAGGCAGACTACCGCATCGCGCTCTCGAAGAAGCGCAGGATGGTGGAGCGGCGGGAGGCCTGGGCCCGGCTCGGCCGGCGGCGCCGCCGCTGCGTGCGCCTGATCGAGGAACTCGGCCTCCGCACGCAGCGGATCGAGTCGCTGATCCCGACGCTCGAGGGCTTCGTCATCCGCATCAAGGAACTCAAGTCGAAGATCGAAGCCCACAAGAAGTCGAAGCAGCCACCTTCCACCCGGCAGAAACTCGTCGACGAATATCGGATGATCCTCAAGGCCTGCCAGGAGACGCCGAAGAGCCTCCGGCGGCGTGTGGCCGAAATCCGGCAGATCTACGCCCACTACCAGAAGGCCAAGCGCGGCCTCTCCGAGGGCAACCTCCGGCTCGTGGTGTCGATCGCCAAGAAGTATCGCAACCGCGGCCTCTCCTTCCTCGACCTCATCCAGGAGGGCAACGCCGGCCTGATGCGGGCGGTCGACAAGTTCGAGTACCGCCGCGGCTTCAAATTTTGCACCTACGCGACCTGGTGGATCCGGCAGGCGATCACCCGCGCGGTGGCCGACCAGAGCCGCACCATCCGCATCCCCGTGCACATGGTGGAGACGATGAGCCGCGTGCGCAACGTCGCCCGCACGCTTCTCCAAGAATACGGCCGCGAGCCGACGATCGAGGAGATTGCCGCCCGGGCCGGCACGCCCGTGGACGAGACGCGTCGCGTGACGGCGATGAGCCGCTACCCGATCAGCCTCGACCGTCCGGTGGGCAACAGCGAAGACAGCCACTTCGGCGATCTGCTCCCAGACCAGGGCGCCGAAAACCCGGCCGTGGGCGCCGCCCAGGAGATGCTCCGCAACCGGATCGCAAAGGTGCTGAAGTCGCTCTCCTACCGCGAGCGCGAGATCATCAAGCTTCGCTACGGCCTCGGCGATGGCTACAGCTACACGCTCGAGGAAGTGGGCCACATCTTCAAGGTCACGCGCGAGCGGATCCGACAGATCGAAGCCAAGGCCGTGCGCAAGCTCCAAGCCCCGGCCCGCAGCGAAGAGCTTTCGGGCTTCCTCGACTGATCAATTCATCGCTTGGCAAGTCTCCGGAAACGAATTCTGACGATGAACATGCGCCCGCTGCACCTGTCGATCGCGCTGCTCTCCATCCTCTCGATGCCGGGGCTCTTCGCGGCCGAGCCCATCGCCTTCCCGCGCACCACGATCGACCTCGGCACCGTCGTCGCCGACGTCGGGAAGTCGGTGAAGTTCTACGTTGAAGGCATCGGCTTCCGTGAGCTGCCGGGCTTCGAGGTGCCCACCGACGTGGCCGCGGGTGCCGGCCTCACCGACGGCAAGCCGCTCTCGGTGCGGGTGCTCGTGCTCGGGGAGGGCGACTCGGCCACGAAGCTCAAGCTCATGAGCGTGGCCGGTACGACGCCCCGCCCCGGCGACAACGAATTCATCCATTCCCACACCGGCTTCCGCTACCTGACGATCTTCGTGGACAACACCAACGCCGCCCTTGCACGGCTGGCGAAGCTGGGCGTGAAGCCGCTGGCGAAGTCGCCCGTGGCGATCCCCGAGCGGATCGCCCCGGGCCTGTTCCTCACCTGCGTCCGCGATCCCGACGGCAACATCGTGGAGCTGATCGGGCCGAAGTAGGCTGCGAGTTGCGCGTGCCGGCTCCGAGACACGGGGAGCCCCAAGCGGGCGCGGAGAGGCAAGCGGGACGCTTGCCCCACGAACTTCAGCGCGCGGCGATCTTGCCGGCGCGTTCGAGCCAGGCGATCACTTCGGCGGCCAGTTCGTCGGGCGGGCGCGCGGCCGAGTCGACGATGAGCTCGGGGGAAAGCGGCTCCTCGTAGGGGTCGTCGATGCCGGTGAAGCCCTTGATCTCGCCCGCGCGGGCCTTCTTGTAGAGGCCCTTCGGGTCGCGGCCCTCGCAGACGGCAAGCGGGGCCTTCACATACACCTCCACGAAGTCGCCGGCGGGGAGCGCGGCCCGCACGGCGTCGCGGTCGCGGCGGTAGGGGCTGATGAAGGCCGTCAGCGCGATGATGCCGGCCTGGGCGAAGAGCTCCGCCACGGCGCCGATGCGGCGAATG
>CAZDTC010000094.1:0-7723 GCA_964508125.1 uncultured Candidatus Kuenenia sp. | reverse complement strand
AGCAGGAGTGGCCGTGCCAGCTCGCGCTGCTGGCGATGGGCTTCATGGGCCCGGAAAAGCGGGGACCGATCGCCGACTTCGGCCTCGAACTCGATCCACGTGGCAACGTGAAGACCGGGGCCAACTACATGACGAGCAAGGAAGGCGTGTTCGCAGCGGGCGACCTGCGACGCGGGCAGTCGCTCGTGGTGTGGGCGATCCACGAGGGCCGCGAGGCGGCCCGGGCGGTCGACCTCTGGCTGATGGGTTCCACGAACCTGCCGAGCCTCGCCGCCGGCGAGTTTGCCGTCCACGCGTGACGTGGGGCGGCCGTCCCGGTTGCCCATTGGCAAGCGAGACGCTTACCCCACACGTCCTACAGGGCGTCCTCGGTGCGGAGCGTCACCTCGATGAGCCGCTCCATGACGGTGGCCGGGGATTCGTGCGGGAAGTTCGTGAGCACGACCTCCTTCGCGTAGAGCTTGCCGATGTAGCGGCGATGGCGGGCCGCCGACGAGCGGCTTGCCAAAAAGTCGCGGTGCGCCGAGTTGATCACGATCTCGTTGGCCCGCGCGTCGTAGCGCGACCGCCACGCGTGCCCGTGCTCGGCCTCGAGCCGGTAGGAGGGGAGCCCCCGGCTTCTCGCGCCTTCGCCGTCAGCACGCTCCAGAATCTTCACGTCCATGGTGGCGGCAGCCTTCGTGCGCCCCTGCCGTGCCTCGGCCTCCACGGTCACGAGCCCCACCGCCGGCGCCATCACCACGCAGACAGGCCCGTCGGGCTCGAGCGTCGCGTCGCCCGCCACGATCCGCCACGACCACGCGAGGCCGTCGACCACCTCCGTGCCGTGGGCGTCGGCGGCCACGGCCATCAGCCGGCAGCCGTGGCCCGGCGCCCGGCGCGCCCGCCGCGGCGTGATTCGGACCGTCGCGAGCGGTCCGGGCTCTGCTGCGAACAACGAACGCGGGCCCGCTGGGCCCGCGGAGAGGTCTTCATCAGACTCATCGGCATCACCTACGCCCGGTCCAGGCGGCGTTGCCGGGCCCTGCTTCTGGATGTCGAAGAACAGGTAATCCTCGGCCGGCAGATCGGAGAGCGCGGCGGTGAAGGCCTTGTGCACCTGCTTGAGCAACTGGCGACTCGCCTGCTCGGCCTCGGCCTGCTCCCGCGCGGCGAGCGTGTCGACGATGTCGCGCTCGATCTCCGGGGCGACCGCGACGAGGGCGTCGAAGGCTGCATCGGGAATGATCCCCGATCGCGTGCCGGGCGCGAGCCCGAGGGGCTCGAAGTCGATGAGGCCCACCAGCCGCCGGTCATCCCACGGGGCGTGTTGGAAAGGAAGCAGTTCGGTGACCGTGGGCAGCACGCGGGTGCCGTCCTTGCACAGGGAGATCCCCGCTGCATCGGCGGAGTCGTCGCCGCGCACGTAGATCTCCACGCACACGTCGCCGAGCGGCGTCGCATAGCGGCGGGGGATCTCCAGTCGCTCACCTTCGAATTCGCGGGGCACCACCCGCACCTGCCGGCGGGCAACCGGGTCGACGACATCGATCGCCACGCCGGTGAGGCGGATGCGGTCGCGCAGTTCCGCGGAGAGGTAGCGGGCGATCTTCTCGCCGGTGACCATGTTTTTCGTCGATTCGAGGAGCGGCCCCACCACCACGCGCGTGCCCCCGGTGGGCAGGTGGCCGCGGACGTCGCGGATCTCCCACTGCCGCCCGCCCCGCACCAGCCGCAACTCGCGGAGCGATCCACCTTTGCCCCCGGATGTCATCCGCAGCTCCTCGCCGAGGCTCCAGAAGCTGAGGAGGCCGATGCCAAACTCGCCGTGCACGCCGCGGCGTTCGCCGGCGTCGAGATGGCGCTTCATCGAGTCGCAGAGGTGGGTCGCGATCCGCTGGAAGTCGGCCGCGCCCGATTCGTCAGGCCTGACACCGCGGCCGTCGTCTTCGATCTCGAGGAGCAACTGTCCTTTCGACCGGCGGCGCACGATCCGCACCTGCGTAGCCCCCGCGTCGATCGCGTTTTCGGTGAGCTCGCAGATCGCCTTCAGGGGATGCGTCTGCGAATGGGCGATGATCGTGATCGCATTCCACTGGTCGCCGATCTCGAGCGTGCCGGTGGTGGTGGCGGCTGTGGGCATGGGCAACAGTGTCGCAGCGCCGACGCGGCCGGCCAACGGGCCGGGCTGGCAGTGCCGAATGAGGCAAGCGGGACGCTTGCCTCACGGGCTACTCGAGCACGACGCGAAATTCGCCCGTGTTGTCGGCCAGGTCGCCCGGCGCCTCGTTCACCTTCAGATACACCGGGCCGTCCGCCGCGGCGGTGAACGTGCCGCTGGCGCCTTCCGCCAGCACGTGAAAAGTGGGCGACGTGGCGTCGTCATGGTCGACCCATTGGGCCATGAGCAGCCGCCCGATCGGCCGGCCGCGATACCAGCGCAGCGTGATGCCGTCGGGAGTGGATTCGAGGGGGCGGGTGATGGGAGGGATCGCGTCTTTGCGTTCAGAGCGACAGGCTGAAGCCTGTCCTACGCCGACGCCGATGCGGTTGGTGGCGTTGAAGGAGCAGGACTGACCCTTCGTGAGGGATCGGCCGGAGTTTTGCCAGCCGCGGTCGGCAGCGACGGGGATTTCGACGCGGCCGGCGAGCGGCTTTCCGGGGGCCCAGTCGATCGCAGAGCGCGAAAAGTCGAAGCCGTAGTCGAGGTCGGTGAGGAATGCGGCGAAGTCGCGACGCGCGCGGTTTCCATCCCAGGCGGGTGCGGCCGTGAGCCGGGCCGTGAAGCCGCCGTCGAGTGGCCTGCGTTCGGCGGCGGCGAACGCTGTGCGATGGGCGGGATGATTCGCGAGCATCGCCACCGCCGCCCAACTCGCTGCGTAGGCGTCGAGCGTGGCGTGGGCCTGCGGCGGAAGGGCGAACACGTCGGCGAGAAGTGGCGCGTGCGCTGAGTCGCGGAGCGCATGCAGCTGCTCGATGCGGCCGAGTTGCTCGACGTCGGATCGACGAGCCGGGATCGGCGTGGCGACGAACCGCACCCTGCCCGCAGAGTCCTTCTCGAGCCGATGCGTGGCCAGGTATTCGGCGATCCCCTCGGCATACCAGGGCGGCGCGGCGGCGGCCGAGCGAAGCGTGAGCATGAAGGCGTGCACGCCTTCGTGGAGCAGCAGATGCCGACGGTAGTCGGGGCTCGATTGATCCATCATCCAAAATCGGCCGCCGGCACAGAAGCCGTTGGCGAAGTCGGGAAGAACCCCGTCCGCAGGCAAGAGGCCGGCGGCGCGGAACGGTTCCCGATCCATCATCAGGCAGCCGAACGCCCGCCACCCGGCGTGGACGGCGGGATCGAGCCCGGTATGCCGGCACCAGGAGTCGAACGCCTCGTCGAACAGCCGTGGCAGGTCATCGACGCCGTCATCGACGCGGGGCGGCCGGTCGGTCACGAGCGCGAGGTGCCGGCCCTCGAGCACCCGCAGCCCCGCCCGCCGGGCGGTGTCGGTCGGGGATTCGGGCACCCCTCCGCGGGCCACCAACGCCGCCATGATGGCAGCCGCGAACACGATCATGGGAGCCAGGCGGGGCGATTGGCGAAGCAGCATACCTTCACAGTTCACCCAGATCTCCCAGATGCGGCAAGGCATACCGCCCGGGCGAAGTCGGCTCGCCACGGAAACGGCCGAATTCCGATCGATCAGGGGCGGGTTGCGCGGTACAAGCCGCCGTCATCACCGCGTCGATTCGCCGGGAGTGCGAAACAGGGTGCGACAGGAAAGTCGTTTGGGGCTGGGCAGGTTGCTACGCGCGAACGCCACGCTGCTGCTCTGCGCGTTGGTGATGGCGCGCGGCGAGCGGATTGTCCACGGGGCCGATGCCGCGACCGTGAGCCCGTGGGCCACCGGGGGCACGAAGGTCGACGCCGGATCGAGCGACGGCAAGCCGGGAGCGAGCCAGCCTGCGGGAGTACCGATCGCCCAGGCCACGCCGTGGCCCGGCTATGTGATCCAAGGGGGCGCGATCCCGCAGGGTTGGCAACCGCAGCCCGTGCCCTACCAGGTGATCGGGCCCGACGGCCGGGCAGTGACGCACTACTACGCGCCGACATATACGTTTACCTATCCGATTGGTCCGCCGGTGCAGATGCTCTCGCCGGTGAACCGGCGGCAGGCGGTCCCTCAGGTGGCCTACCCCGCAGCGCCCTACGCCAACGGATGGAACTACAGTGCGCAGGGCGCCGCCCCGCCCACCTACGCGCTGCCGCCGCCCACCGTGGCCCGCTACCAGCCGCCGCCATATAAGTTTCCGCCGACGGCGCCTCAGCTCACGGGCCAGCCGCTCACGCCGCCGAGTACGCCCCTCCCGCAGAACACGTTCGCGCCACCGCCGGCGCAGTGGGTTCCATCGGCCCCCGCCCCGCCGCCGCCCAATGCTGCGGGTCAATTTGCCGCAGCCGCCGCACCGGCCGCAATCGCCGGAGTCGCCGCCGCGGCCCAGCCGGCTCCGCCGCCGGCATCGGTGGGGCTGCCGCAAACGCCGCCGATGCAGCCGGTGAGCTCGAGCCCGGCGACATCCGCTCCCTGGCAGCAGCCCCCGCCGACCGGCCGCACCGCCAATTCGCATATGTGGCGCGTCGTGGGTGTGCACGATGGCGACACGCTCACCTGCCTCGATGAAAACAACCAGCAGCAGAAGGTGCGGCTTGCCGGGATCGACGCCCCCGAACTCGGACAGGACTTCGGCAAGGTGTCGCGCGAGGCGCTCGCGAGCATGGTGTTTGGCAAGACCGTCGAGGTGGTCGACGAGGGCAAGGATCGGTACGGCCGCTGGATCGGCCGCGTGCTCGTCAACGGCACGGACGTGAACCGCGAAATGGTGGCCACCGGCAACGCCTGGCACTACGCCGCCTACTCAAAAGACACGTCACTCGCGCAGCTTCAGGCCGACGCCCGTGGCAAGCAGATCGGCCTCTGGGCCCAGCCAAGCCCGGTCGCCCCCTGGCAATTCCGGGCCAACGAAAAGAAGACGTGATGTGGGGCAAGCGTCTCGCTTGCCGAGAGTTGGGAGCGTATTGGCGACCGGGACGGTCGCCCCACAGGCGACCGGGACGGTCGCCCCACGTCCTACCCGCGCGAGCGGATATCGCGCCGCTTCTGGGCCCGGCGCGTGCTCGCCGCGCTATGACCGAGCCGCTGCGTGCCCTGGCCGCCCCGCTTGATGCGACTGGCTTTGGCGGCGGTGAGCGCCGACCGCTGCTTCGAGCGATCGAACGTCACGAGTTGCGCTGCCGGCACGGCGGCCAGGCCGTTCGTCACCCGTCGCGACGCCTTCTTCGATTTCACGGTGGCGGGCTTCGCAGTCCGTTTGGCCTTGGACTTCGCCGCAGCCACGGTCGCTGGCTTGGCCGGCGCGGCCTTTGCCGGAGCGGTCGCATGCGTCACGAGCTTCTCCAGTTCCGCAATCCGCCTCTCGAACCGTTCGACGACGCCGGCGAGGATGTCGTGCTTGTCGCGCGTGCGGGCGTTGGCAGCCTCGGTGGCCCGGCCCGAGCGCTTCGCCGAGCGCGACTGCTGCTGGAGGAGGTCGCGCCACTTGTTGCGCAGGATTCGCGCCTGCTTCATCGCGGCCTGCACTTGGGCATGCGTGTGCTTTGCGAGCGCGGCCCCGAAGCTCGAATCAAAAAACTGCTTCTCGGCCCGGGTGAGAAGCGTTCTCGCCGCATCGACGACGTGGGCGGGGACGGTCTCGGCGGCGACGCCGGCGGGCTTGGTGGACTTGGCCATGAGGGCAGGGGCTCCGGGAGGTAGGACGACCGAACAGCAGTCGTTGTACCACATCGCCGACCAAGGCCAATCACGTTCCCAAACCGGTCTCGACGAAGCCTTGGAAAAAGTGGCTTACGGATCGAGACGCTCTGCCCGGCGGGCCGCCCAAGCCGAGGCCTGATTGAACGCCAACGCCGAGATTGCCGAGCCGGCCGCGTAGACGATGGGCGTCGAGCCATACGCGGCGTCCTTTGGATTCATCCACACCAGGAAAAACAGGACGACCGCCATGATGCTCGTCAGCGACAGACCGGTAAATACGACGCTCCACGCAGTCCACTTCATGATCAGCCTCCACATTTGGTCAGCGAGCGGTGCACGATCGGCTCACGATACCCCACACTCCGACAAAAGTCGCTCCGCGGTATCCAGCGCCCTTGTCGCCGCGTCGTCGAGCCTCATTCGTCGGCCTGCGCCCGAAGGGACGAGCAACGCGAGGACGAAGAGCCTCATTTTCCCGAGCGTCGAAACCCGGGCCCGCTCGTCGAGCACCTGGAAATTCCGCCGCCTGATCCTCGTCCCGATCGCCTGGTAGATGCTTGCCGCCGCCCGAACGGCAAGCCGGCAATCGGGGGCCAGCCCGTCGATGCCCGCCGCGCCGGCGGTGTAGTAAGTGTCGGCGACCTCGAGGATCGTCCGCACGCCCCCTCGCACCCGCGCCGGGTCGGGTGGCCCGGCGCCGGGCCGCAGGCCCGCGGTCCATTCGATCGGCAGATAGCAACGCGACCGCCGCCAGTCTTCGGCGACATCGCGGGCGATGTTGGTCAGCTGCATGCCCATGCCGAGGGCCGCGGCATGGGGAAGATGGCGCCGATCCTGGAGGCCGAGGATCGGACACATGAGCACGCCGACGGCCCCGGCGACGCGGAAGCAATATCGCAACAGGTCGGCTTCGTGAAAGCCGGCCGCCGGCGTGAGGTCCGATCGCATCCCGTCGAGCAGGGCCAAGGCCGCCGCGAGCGGCAGATCGTGCCGGCCGATGAGCTGCGCGAGCCAGCGGCTTTCCATGGCGATCGGGCTCTGCCCGGCGGCGATCCGGCGGACGTCGTCCGTGGCCCGGTCGACGAACTCGAGCGCCTCGTGCGGCGAGGCGGCGGTGTCCACGCCGTCGTCGCACCATCGGCACCATGCGTACAGCCGCTCGACGTCGGCCCGCTTGCCTGCGGGCAAGAGTCGGCTGGCAAACGAAAACGAGCGGCTGTGCCGCCGGATCGACTCTCCCGCGGCCGGAAGACTAACTGGAGACGACATGGAAGTCTGCCGCGATCGTGCCGCAGGTGGCCTTGGCCGAGTTGACGACGCCCGGGACGCCGGCCCCCGGATGCGTGCCCGCGCCGACGATGTACAGCCCGGGGATGTCGGGGTCGCGGTTGTGCGGCCGGAAGTACGCCGACTGCATGAGCGTCGGAGCGACCGAGAAGGCGGATCCATGATGGGCGTGGAACCGGCTCGCGAAGTCGGCGGGCGTGCAGTGCCGCCGGGTCACGATCGCGGCGCGGACCCCCGGCAGATGCGGCTCCAGCGCCTCGAGAATGGCGTCGCCATAGGGGGTGGCCACGGTCTCCCAGTCGATCGCCGCGTTTCCCAGGTGCGGCACCGGGCTGAGCACGTAAAACGACTCGCCTCCGGGCGGGGCCATGCCCGGATCGGTGATCGTCGGGGCGTGGAGATACAAACTGAAATCCTCCGGCAGGCGATGGCCGTGGAAAATGTCCCGCAGCAGCCCCTGGAATCGCGGTCCGAACAGGATGGTGTGGTGGGCCAGGTTCGGATACCGCCGAGCGGTGCCGAAGTAGAGCACGAACAACGACATCGACCAGGCCATCCGCTCCAGGCGCCGCTGCCGACGGCCGGCTGCGGCGATCCCGCGATACAGCGTGGCGTAGGTGTGGTGGACGTCGGCGTTCGAGACGACCACATCGAAC
>CAZDTC010000093.1:0-7790 GCA_964508125.1 uncultured Candidatus Kuenenia sp. | reverse complement strand
GACGGTGGTGATCACCGCCGGGGCGAGCGCCCCGGAGAGCGTGGTGCAGGACTGCATCTCATGGTTGCGGACGCGGTACAACGCGCTCGTCGAAGAGCGGACGATCCGCGAGGAAGAAGTGTATTTTCCACTGCCGAAAGAGTTGCGGGCGGCCGCCGCGGCAGTGCAACTCCCGATGGCGTGATCCCTCAGCCGTCGACAGGCTGGTCTGGGGTGGCCAGCACGAGCTGGTAGAGCGCGAGATCGAGCCAGCGGCCGAACTTGAAGCCCGCCTGCCGCACGACGCCGCACCGGGCGAAGCCCAGCCGCTCGTGAAAGGCGATGCTCGCCGCATTGGCGGCATCGATGGCCCCCACCATCACGTGCTGCTGGTGCTCCCCGGCGAGCGTGATCAGCCGCTTCATCATCGCCGTGCCCACGCCCTGGCCGCGGTGGCCGCGATGCACATAGACGGAGTGCTCGACGGTGTATTTGTAGGCTGGAAATCCGCGAAACGTGCCATACGTGGCGAAGCCGAGCAGTTGCCCTGCATCGTCGACGGCACCGACGACGGGAAATCCGCCGGCGCGCTTGGCCTCGAACCACGGCCCCATCGTCTCGATGCCGCGCGGATGGTAGTCGTAGAGCGCCGTCGAGGTGACGATGGCCTCGTTGAGGATCTCGAGGATCGCACCGGCATGGAGCGCGGCGGTGCAAGAGATGATGTTCATGGCAAGGCCACAGCCGAGGGGCTCACGGCCGATCGGGGGCTCGGCCCTCGTTCGCCTCGAAGATCAGGATGTCCTGGCCACCCTCGTCTTTGAGCGTGAGCGTCGTTTTCGTCACGGCATGTCTCCGGGCCTGCCGCAGCAGGTCGAGGTAAATCGACTCGGCCCGCATCTCGTCTTCAGAGCCGGCCATCCTGGTCGTGCGCAGTTCCCCGACCGAGAACCCTCCACCCCCGGTGATCGTGCACGGGCCGCCGTAGGTGTTCACCGCGGAACGGCCGGAGATCTCCGCGTCACCGCACTCGGCCGTGATCTCGTACTCGGCCGGGTCGAGCGAACTCACCGACCAACCTTTCAAACGCCACACCGTGCCCTCGACACCATGCCCGCCGGCACTGGTTCCCTCTCCGCCCCCGCATCCGGTCGCGAGCACGCTCGCGACGCCGCAGATTATCATCCATCGCCCCATCGCCGACGCTCCTTTCCTGCACCACACGCCCGAGAGCCCACCGTGGCCCGGAGCACTTCACGACGACATTGTACCGCGAGTCCGCTGCATCGCGTGGTTCAGCATCATGGCTCCCATCCCGGCAACTCCGACGCCTGCCAAATCCAGTCGGCCAAGAGATTGTCGTCGAGTTTCGTGTCTTCATCGATGTGTGACCCCTCCTCAGTTTTTGTACCAGTGCTCATGAGAGCGTTGTGGGCGGCGTCAGCACGAGGATTCTCTCACAAGACCTGGGTAACGAGTTGGGGAGAAGGTGGGTTCGGCTGACGGAAATCATTTCATGGGGTGTTGCTGGAAAAACTCCCACATCATGTCGTTGGCTGATATGTCCCGCGTGGACACGCCGAGGGACCGCATTCGGGGCTCATTTCCCGGCCAGGTGTGCCCACCTCCTTTGATGACCACCAACACGACTTCTGCTCCTTCTTTGCCGGACTCGTATCGCACCTGCCTTACAGTCGTGCCGTCTTTCTCGCGATCCGGCAATTGTGTATCGCGGGGGCTTTTCGTGCACTCGTTGGCATCCACCCACGCATGGATTGAGTGATCCACCGAGTAGAAGTCTGTGCCGGATGGCCCGCGGCCTTTGCCGCCCGAAAATGGGGCGAACTCGTCGGCATCGCCATGGAAGTGCATGACGGACACGGCGCGGCCGGGGCGGCACTCCTTTGTGCCCATCGGCCCGCTGACGGGGGCGATCGCGGCGATACGCTCCGACATTTCGGATGCGAGCCTGTAGGCCATCATGGCGCCGTTTGAAAATCCCGTAGCAAAAACACGGCGGCGATCCACATTTGCAATTCCCTCCAAATCATCCAAGACGTGCCGGGCAAAGGCGACGTCATCCACATTACGGGCAGCTGCCTGACCGCAGCAGTTGCCCGCGTTAAACGTCAGCATGCGCTCCAGGCGGCCGGTTCCCTCGGGGTAAACGACTATGAACCCCGACTGATCCGCCTTCTGGTTAAGGCCGCTGAAAGCGACCATGTTGCGGGCATTCGCTCCCCCGCCGTGCAACGCCAACACGACCGGCGTGGGCGAATCTGCGACGTACTGCGGCGGCACATGCACCAGGTAGCTTCGCTCACCCCCATCTACCTGCACCGTGCGCGAATAATCGCCCGGTCTCAGAGGGCTTGCCTCGGCCACCAACAGCAGCGCGACAGCTGCGAGATAATGCATCAAGGATCAAACCTCTCGAAGCCGAACGCAAAAGTTGAGCAGCTCGCAGCCAACAGACTCACCATACCGCAGGACGCTATCGCGAGTCTGCTCCAACGCTTGGTTCTGCCCGCTACGCCGTCCGCCGAGCATGCAGCAACTCGCCCGCCGCGATTGGGCGTACATCATCCGCGTTGACGGTGATTAGGGCCACAGTGTGCCCGCTGCCATCCACAAACTCGACTTCGTAAGCCCGGCCGCCTTCGTAGATATGCACGATTGTTCCAACATCACCACGATTAAGCCTTTGGTGGGGCGGTTCACAATCGAGCACGACGAGAGAATGTTCGGCAATCATGACTCTTCATCCGGGTACGCGGTTACGAGTCGAGGAGGACGACCAGCCTCAACTATCCATACAGCCAAAACGCTTGCAAGGCGATGCGACTCACGGCCGACTTGCCCCTTCACGACATATTTTACGCCGAATGGCGTCCGGACGGTAGCGAACTGGTCACATGTAACGGCAAGGGCCAAGAGATCGCTTGCCAGTTCGTGCCAACGATCACGGGCGTAGCCGAGCGACTGAAACCATGCTGCCTTGGAGCCGCCGTCGGGATGTTCAGAATTAAGCAAGGAGTCGCGGACCTTTTCGGTTGCGACGGTCGCCTCGGTTGCATTTGGAATCGGCATCGGGTTTAAGACAGCGGAACGCTTGAGCTGATCAGCGGCGGACAACGGGCTCTGCGTCGCCGCTGGATTCTGTCCGCCGTCTGATCCAGCGCCTGGTTAGCTGGCCTTGGCCGAAACGCGTGGCGCTGGGGCTCCCCGAAGCAGGCCTTCGACGCTGAGATCCTCGTCGATCTCCGGCCAGTGAATGCCATACCCCCCGCCAGCAATTACGCAGTTGGATCGCTGCTGCGGCGTCGCATGCAGAAGGCGGGGATACCACGCCAGCGGAGCAGAGAGTGTCCGGCCATCTGCCAGTTCAACGACGACGGAATCCTCGTTGCAACTGGCCTGCATGATTCGCTCACCCGGGTTGACCATGAACTGCCTCCCACTCCTTCAGCAAATCATCCACGTGATCCTCGATCAAACGCTCGATGTCGCGTAACTCTGGAGCTCGAAACCCAAGATTACCCGCCAAACTGACGGGCGACAACCAAAACTTGCACGACGCTTGGTCGCGATCGATATGCACGTGCGCGGGCTCGTTGGACTCGTGCGAGTAGAAGTAGACGCGGTACGGGCCACTTCGCAGCACTGTGGGCATCGGGCGTCCTTGCTCTGACTACGGGTAGACGATGCGAAGCCAGCTAACGGTAGCAATCAGCGGCTCGCGACCTTGGGCGATCCACACCGCCGGATTTTATCGCGAGTCCGCTGCATTGCGTGGTTCAACATTTTCTGTCATTGGAGGCTGCGGTGGAAGTAATCGCGCTCCATGGATCACGGCCAGCACTCGAATGTCTTTATCGGCCACCTCGTAGATCACGCGATAAGGGCCCTCTATGACCTCGCGGAGAGCTGGATCCCGGTACTCGGGAACCGATTGACCCGACAGGGGGAACGTGCCTATCTGTCGAGTGCGAGCCGTGATGCGATCCACCATTCGCGAGGCATACCGAGGAGAATCGCGAGCGATGTGCTCGTGGATAGCCACCAGATGGGCGATCGCGGAGTTCGTCCAGCGAACGGTCATTCCGGCAACCCGAATCGCCGCCTCACCTCGGCAAGATCCACCAATCGACCTTCCGCGGCATCCTTACGACCGGCCTCGATCGCTTCTCGTACATAGACGCGATACATCACGTCCTCCCAAGTAGCGTCGCTCGGCAGGTCGTCGACTAGCTCCAGTACGGCAGCTTTAAGGTCCTTCGTTTCCGTATCGGGCATTATCGTCACTCCTATTTTGTTGAACGGCAAAGATCAAAGGCTCGCGGCCCTCGGGTCAGCAATCACCCACGACGATGCCCGCGAGTCCTTTGCATCGTGTGGTTCTGGACTCAACTCGCTACAGACCAAGCCATTTACGGACAACTACCGAAACTGCATCCATCTGGTCGGGCGTCAGTACACCAAGACGGCGCACAAGTTTGGCGTGTGGAATCGATACGAGGTTCTGCGCGTCGAAGACTCCCGGCTTCAGAAATCGGGCCAGAACAGCGACTTCGAACTCGGATCCCCTCGCGCTCGTTGTGTGGGCGACAACAGTCGCGAGCACACGATCATTGGGGCCAGCCGCCGGAACACTGAGAATCAAGCATGGCCGAATCTTTGCGACCATGCCAAGGTCGACGAGCCAGACTTCACCGCGGAGAGGATTGGCCATCGCCAGCCTCTCGCGCGTCTAGGTCGAGAAACAACTCCTCGGCGACGGCGACAAGAGCATCGTCGCCAACGTCGCCCGCTTCGCCCTGCACGACCTGCCTCAGTAGCAGGCTGGCAGCTTCATGCTTTTCCGCATCGCTGAGCGACTGGAATGACCGAAGTAGTTCACGGACGGCACTGGTCATGGATGGAGTCTCACGAACGATATACCCAAGTGTACGCGGGAACAGGCATGAGGCCAAGGCGAATCGCGGTATCCAGAACGGCGGCGATCAGCGGCTCGCGACCATCGGCGTTCGATAACGCCCGATTCTATCGCGAGTCCGCTGCATCGCGTGGTTCAGCGTCACGGCACCCAGCCGGGCAATTCCGACGCCTGCCTAATCCATTTGACTATGAGAACTTCATCGAGTTTTGTGTCCTCGTAGATGTCAAAGTACCGCACATCTTTTTGTTTGGAGGCGCCCGGAGGCATGGGCTTCAACTCCGCACCACGAAAGAAGGCGACCTTCACATACTCCGCGAGGCAGTGGTAGCCGAGGAAATAACCTTGCCCTTTGATGCCATAGAAGGGCGAGTTCCATTTCACCGCCTTGCAAACACCGGGGACGGTTTTGCAGATGAGGCGGTCAAGGTGACGCCCCACGTCGCGCTTCCAGCCCGGCATCGCGGCGATGTATGCCCTCACTGGTGCCGCACCATCCGCCTTGGCGATCTGCGGGTTGCCACCGGACAGGAGCGCGACCTTAGCGGGCTTCTTGGGCACGGTTACTCCTTCGCTGAACGGCCGCGATGAGCAGCTCGCGACAATGGATGCTCAACTCCGCAGGACGCAATCGCGAGGCTGCTCCATCGCGTGGTTCTGGGCCAGCGTCGAACAGGAGTTCGGCCTGCTACCCCGCGACGGCCTGATTCTACCGCCACTCGGGGGATGCGGACCACAGCCACTTGCTCGCTACCCCGGCCATGAATCCTCGGGTGACGTCCAGCCGAGGAATCGAGTCGAGTGCGACCGCCGGGGCCGGGACGCCTCAAGTGGCTGGATATCGCATCAATCCCCTTGAAGCTCCGAGGGATTTGGCGGCCGCACGAGCCCAAACCGTTTGGGGCCGCCACGAATCACCCTCACCAAATCCGAGGACACGCTGGAGATTGCGCCGACTGCATATCGCGACGGCCGATTACTCATGCCGCAAGCGACAGAGCAGGCTCAGAACGGTGGCGATCAGCAGCTCGCGACCAAAAGATTATCCACTTCGCCGGACTTCATCGCGAGTCTGCTGCATCGCGTTGTTCTGCCTTTGGGCTCCTAGCAATTTATCCCATCGCAAGTCAGTCTTCAGAACTGGATGGGGACCAGCGACTGCGTGGGCCAGCGCAGGGAAAGCATCTCTCAATCTTCGCGGCAGCGTTATCCAAAAAATATGATGGCCCTGGCCTGTTCGAAGCGAGACGCCCGCCTCACCAAATTCCACGACGCAGTCTGGCAACTGGTCCCATTGAATGGGCAGTGAGATTTGGTCTCGCAAGTTGAATACGTCGGGCTTGCGGAACAAGGATCGGAACCATGGCTGCGGCTGCTCTAAAGCTGCACTGACAAGCCTGGGCTCGCCATGCATAGTCATCTCCGCAAGTAGGCGACTAAGCAAGCCCTCAGCGTTAAGGTCCCAGGCTTCATCCGCGTCGCCAAAGTCGGTGAAGCCCGCATCGCGAAAACAGACGTCGTCATTCATAGGGGCTGGCCAAAGGGCGAAAAGGGAAGCCCCGGAAGAGTCAGGCGACACCAACGACCAATGAACGGTGAACACTTACCTGGCTTCCTGCGGCAGAACGAAAAAGTTGAGCAGCTCGCAGCCAACCGACTCACCATACCGCAGGACGCTATCGCGAGTCTGCTCCAACGCCTGGTTCGGCTTGTGTGGACGCACGACCTTGGTCACCGATCGCCCCCGTGCTGCGCTGTGCCCATACCCCAGCGAATCCGATAGCCATGAAAGCGAGACCGGGAAGACCAAGGAAAATTAAGGCGATCGTTCCGTACATTCCTGATACCTGGTCTACCGCGAGCGGAGCCCTGTTGGGAAAGCCCAGCCTAAAAATCCAAATCAGCTGAACGACCCACGGCACACTGCTAGCAAGGAGCATTGCAACGCCCACGCGGGCGAGCGCACCGGAAGTCGATGCACGCGAGCTTTGGTGTTGCATAGCGGTTGCCCTGGCGACTACTCGACCGGCTAGGCCCACCGCAAGCAGCACGGGGCCGAGTATCAACAAGGTGTTCGCCGGGTTCGGTCCCCATGTAAAGGGCCACGGACGGACTCTGAATGGCCAGAAAATCATGGCCGTCAGAAGTACGCCGGCAATAAACGACACCGAACTGAGGATCGCCAAGATGCGCCAGGGGCCGGGGCGAGATAGGTGATCGTTCATCGGAGGCTGCTCATCCACATTCACGATGGCCGAACGGTTGCGATCAGCGGCTCGCGACCTTGGACTTTCCATAGAGACCGATTTTATCGCGAGTCCGCTGCATCGCTTGGTTCGCCCAACCAGCCCCCTTTGCTGAGATTTACTGTGAATACCCGTGTCATCACGTTGTCATTTTTTGCCAACCGGCGGAGAACCCCTCGAGAGCCTGCGGAAAAGCATGAGAAAGAGATACTGAACGGCAATGATCGGCGCAAGCATGATCGCTCCGCCGATAACACCCCCGGCCCCACCATACAGGATGAAGATTAGCGGAACGGAAAAAAAGAGAAGAAGTACTGCGGTGACGCCACCGGTAACCAACCACAGTTGAAGCTTGTCTGTCTTCATGTGAGCGGCGAACGCTGAAGCTGATCAGCGGCGGACCACAGACTCTGCGTCGCCGCTGGATTCTATCCGCCGTCTGATCCAGCGACTTGTTATCCATCTTTTGTGGACAGAGTGGACGATTTAGTGGTGCGGGGCTGCTCCGGCCCACGCGACGACACGCATGTCGCCCCAGGCGATCATTCACCTCGAACAGAGATCGTGATCGGTTCAGTCCCTGCGTGACCTGCCCCCCTTAAACGGCACCACTTTCAGAGAGAGAATCT
>CAZDTC010000092.1:0-7856 GCA_964508125.1 uncultured Candidatus Kuenenia sp. | reverse complement strand
TCGCCGCCAACACCGCCACGATCGCCGCCCTTGCCAGCCCTTACGACTTCGTCGCCAGCGCCGAACGCAACCACGCGCGCATCATCGACGGCTGCCGACTTTCCCGGGCCCGCGTGGGCGTCTACCCGCATCGTGATCTCGCCGCTCTCGATGCGCTGCTGGCCACGGCCCGCGATGCCCGCCGCCGGCTGATCGTCACCGACACGCTGTTCTCGATGGACGGCACGGTCGCCCCACTCGCCGGACTCTGCGACCTGGCGCGAAAACATGCGGCCATGCTCCTCGTCGATGAGGCCCACGCCACGGGTGTCTTCGGCAGCCGGGGCAGCGGCCTCGTGGAGGAGATGGCGACTGCCGACGGCGTCCATGTGCGCGTGGGCACGCTCTCGAAGGCGCTCGGGGCCGCCGGGGGATTTGTGGCGGGCGATGCCATGTTCATTCACTGGCTGCGGCACACGGCGCGGGCCTGGATCTTCTCCACGGCCCATCCGCCTGGCGTCGCCGCCGCCGCCATCCGGGCGATCCGGTTGTTGCAGGAGGAGCCCGATCGGCGGGTCGAACTCCTCGTTCGCGCCGGCGACTTTGCCGCACGGCTGCGGCAGTCCGGCCTCGACATCGGCGCCACCGAGTCGCAGATCGTGCCCGTGATCGCCGGCCAGCCAGCCGCCGCCGTCGGCCTCGCGGAGCGGCTCGCCGACGAGGGATTGTTTGTGCCCGCGATCCGGCCGCCGAGCGTGCCGCACGGCCGGAGCCTCGTGCGGGCGAGCATCTCCTGGCTTCACGACGAATCCGACCTGCGCCGCCTCGCCGCGGCCCTCGCCACGCATGCCCACTGAATCATCCGCCTGGTGCGTGATCGGCGCCGGCCCCTCGGGCCTCACGGCGCTCAAGAATCTGCGCGGCTGTGGCATCCCGGCCGAGTGCCTCGAACGCGAGGAGGGCATCGGCGGAAATTGGCGATTTGGCTCACCTTCTTCGCGAGTGTTCGCCTCGACGCGCCTGATCAGCTCGCGGCGGCTCACCGAGTTCGTCGATCATCCGATGCCGCGGTCGTGGCCCGCCTATCCCGATCATGGCCAGTGCCTCACATACCTCGAAGACTATGCGCGGCGTTTCGAACTGCTCCCGCATGTGCGCTTTCGAACTGCAGTCGAGCGGGTCGAGCGACCGGACGATGGCAGCTCCGGCTGGGTCGTGACAACGGCGAAAGGAAACGCGACCCATTACGCGGGCGTCGTGATCGCCTCGGGGCACAACCGCGAGCCGCGCTGGCCCGACGTCTTCGGCACGTTCACAGGCACCCTGCTCCACGCCGCCGAATATAAGTCGCCCACGCAGCCGGTCATGCTCTCAGGCAGACGCGTGCTCGTGGTCGGTGGCGGCAACTCAGGCTGCGACATCGCCGTCGAGGTGTCGCGGCACGCCGCCCGCACGGTGCTCTCGACCAGGCGTGGCTACCACGTGGTGCCGCGCTTCATTCTCGGACGCCCCGCCGACGTGCGCGGCGAACGGTTGCTGGCGATGGGGGCGCCGCTTTGGCTGCGGCGGATCGTGAGCCTGCGGATGATCGACCGCGCGGTCGGCCTCCCCTGGAGGCACGGTTTGCCGCGGCCCGATCACCGGCTCTTCGAGACCCATCCGGTGGTCAATGACGAGCTCTGTGCCCGCGTCCGCTCGGGCGCGGTCGTGCCGGCGGGAGATGTCGCGGCGTTCGCGGACACCGAGGTCGAGTTCACGGATGGCAGCCGCGGCGTGTTCGACGTGGTGATCTGCGCGACGGGCTACCGGATCGAGCATCCATTCATTGCGTCCGAGCACCTGGCGAGCCACGGCGGCCTGCCCGGGCTGTTTCTGAACCTCTTGCACCCCGTGCACGACGACATCGCCGTCGTCGGACTGATCCAGCCAGACAGCGGCCAGTGGGGGATCACCGACGTGCAGGCCCAGCTCGTGGCCCGAATGGCGGTCGCCACGCAGAGCGGGCCACAAGCCGCGGCGTGGCTTTATCGCCAGCGGCAGCGGCCGCCGCGGCCCGGGCCGATCCGCTATGTCGCCTCGCCGCGACACAGGCTCGAGGTCGAGCATTTTTCCTACCGGCGCCGACTCGAGCAGCTCGTGCGTGGGATGGAACGCAGGCTCGTCAGGGAGTTGGGGCGGAACCCGGGGCCTGAGGCTGCGGGTTGCCGAAGAGTTCCTCGAGCCCTCGGCCGATCCCGTCCTTGAGCACCGCTTCGGCGGTGTTCTCCGCGATCCGGCCCACGACCTGGTCGATCGCCCGGGCGTCGAACTGTGGCCGCTGCACCGTGCCCTTGAGCGGGATCACGAGTGGCGTGCGCAGAAGCTGGCCGATGACGGGCGTCGAGCCGGCGATGTCGCCGCGAAAAGACACCTCGACGGCCGCCGCGAGCGTGCCGTCTCCGCCGACGCTGCCGGCCGAGCGCACCACGAACTGCCCCATCTCGAGCACGAGCCCCTCGTGCCACAGCCGCCGATCGGCCAGCCGCATCTGGACGGGCTCGGGCCGCACCCGCAGGAGCACCACCTTGTCGCCGAAGGCGAAGCGTGGATCGACGAGCGTCTGAAGCTTCACGAGCAGCGTGGCGAGCGGCCCGAGGTGCGAGCCCGGCGTGACCTCCGTGTTCTCGAAGATCAGCTGGCCGGCGAGCTCGCCGCCGAAGGGGTCGCCGAGCGGGATCCGCGCGCCGGAGACGTCGACGCTCACCACACCCTGGGTGCGGGTCGCGCGGCCGACGAGCGGCGTCACCCACGAGATCCACTCCTCGCAGAACTTGCCCGAGAGCGGCACGCGGTCGACCACGCGGCCCGGTGGTACGACGAACTCTCCCGGGAGCGGTACGAGCCTGATCCATGGTGCGCCGCGAATCCGACCGCCAGCGGCGGCGAGGTCGAACGGGCCGAACGTGAGCTGCCCCTCGAACAGCCGCACGTCCATTGCGCCGGCGTCGAGTTGAAATCCGTCGATGTCGGCAGCGGCCCACGTGGCACTTGTCTCGGCGGAGAGGCTGCGAAGCCAGGCTCCGGAGCTGCGCGGCTGCGACACCACCGGCAGCATCACGGGCTCAGGTCCCGGGGCATCGGCTGCGCCCTCGCGGCCGCGGATCGTCGAGAGCCAATCACCCGGCACGGGCACCTCGCGGCCGCGGTCGATGGACGCCGGCCGCCCGGAATCCTCCGCCGCCACGGCCTGTATCGGCTCCGGCATGAGCGCCTGCACGAGCGCATCGAGCGGAGCCCGCACCATCACGGGGCGGCCCCCCGTGCCGGACAGCCGCACGCGTCCGCCCGTCCACGGAATCAGGAGCCGCGACACGAGATCCCAGTCGTAGTTCGCCGTGCCCGCGAGCGTGACGAGCCTGCGGGTGGCGGGCTCTTCGACGCTGCCGGCAGTGGCAAGCGCAAACGTCGTCGAGTCGAGCATGCAGCGATTGATCACGAGCCGCTCAGCGGCGCCAGCCGGGCGGGTGACCTCGAGGAGAACCCGGGCCCGAGGCTCGGACCAGAATGGCTCGACGCCCCGCGGCGGCCGGCTGCGGGCGAGCGCGAGTTGGTTGCCCGTCGCCTCCACGAGCAGGTTCGGGCCGGCGGGCGTATCGATCACTTCGAGAGTCCCCCAGGCACGGCCTCCGGCTGGCCATTCCTGCGCCGCATCGTGCGGCAGGAGCCACTTCTCGAGCCTGGCCACGTCGGCCTGCCATTGCACCCTCCCGCGCAGCCGCTCCATGACATCCATGAGATCGGAAGCCGGCTGCCTTTGCCGAAGGGCGAGCCCGCCGGAGCGAAGCGACAGTGTTGCCGTGAGGATTTCGGCGGACGAGATCGAGATCTCGCCGCGTTTCGGGTCGAACGAGCCCGCGCCGCTGGCCACGAGCCGCGGCTCGGCAATCCTTCGCCCGGCACCCGAGGCGGTGAGCTTTTCAATCTCGGCCCCGGCCCGCGTCACCTGCCAGCCATCCTCCCTCACGGCCAGCGCGGCCGATGCCTTGAGCTGGCCTCCAAGGCTCCACCCCTCCGGGCCCGCGAACAGCGCGCAGAGCCGTGCCTGCCAGCGGCCAAGATCGCCCGCGATCGTGACGTCGGCCGACATGCCTTCCGACTGCGGCGCCGGCTGCAGCAAATGCCCTGCGGACCCCGGCCAGACCGCGGCGGGATTCACGATCGCCCCGCCTGTCTGCGTGAGTTCGAGACGATCGTCGCCTGACCGCAGCACGCCGCGACACGTATCCACCACGAGCCCGCCCGCCTCGGCGCTGCCGCTTCCTTCGGCTTCGAGGACGATCTCTTCGTCCCGCCACTCGGGCCGGCCCGGCGCCACGCAGGCGAACTGAGCGAGGCTCGCCGAGAGTCGTGCCAGCGAGCCGCCAACGGCGCCGTTTGCTTCGGTCGACTCGAGGTCGAGCCGCCCTCGGGCGGTCCCTGCAAGTTTCATCCCGGACACGTCGATCACCTCAGCCGCCTCGGCGGTGAGCCTCTCGAGATCCACCGTCCACTGGATCAGGAGTTTCTCCGCGTCTCCGCTCGCCGAGAGTTCCACGGCACTCGAAGCGATCCGCCCCTCCTCGATCCGCAACCCCGCCCCCCCGGCTGGCCCGCGTCGGCCGCGCAGCCAGGCCGTGAAGGGCTCGCTCCAGCGAAGTTGACGCTCTCCTTGCGTGGCGGCGAGGTCGCGGGCCGAGGTGCGGAGTTCGAGCACGCGATCGGAGCCGTCGCCGTGGCTGGATGCCATGAACTGCAACTGCCCGGCCGTCACTTCGACATCGTCGCGCACCCTGAGGCCCCCGGGTAGCGCACGGGCCGCAGCCGTGAGGTCGACATCGGCCGCCAGCGCAAAGTCGCCGGCAAGAAGGGCGTCGCCCCACTGCCACGCCCCGCCCTGCGGGAGGCCGATCCTTCCGGAGGCCTCGGCCGTGAACAGGGATGACGACGCCTTGAGCATGCGGATCGAGAGCGTCCGCTCGTCGAACGCCACGTCGAGCGGAACCTCGCATTGATCGACGACGCACACCTCGGCGAGCGTGTCGGCGGTGCAGATGGCGAACTGCCGCACGCCGACCGTTCCCGCGACCTGCCACCCTGGCGCGGGCCGCTCCTGGCTGTCGTCGAGCGGCACTCCGATGTCGAGCCGCACGTCGGCGAGCCCGTCGGCGAGGTAGGGCATGCCGAACCGTGTGGCCCATATACTCGAGATGCCGAGCGGCACGCGTGTGCCCGCCACGACGAGCGGCCGTGTGCCATTCGCAGCCGCCGTGGCAGGGGCCGAGATCGTCCAGCCGCCGTCCCTGGCCAGCGCCGCCGTCGCCGCCGCGGCGATCGTCGCGCGGTCGAGCCGGACCGTTCGCCCGTCCTCGGCCGGTGTGAGCCGACCAGAGCCTCCGGCGCGATCACGCAGCGGCTGCCCGGCGTGGAGCACGCGACCAGACACAGCCCACCCAGGCGCCGCATCGCCATCGACCACACGGCCAGCCAAGGCGAGGTCGGTCACCCTCCATGCGTCGCGGCGGGACGCATCGACCAGTTCCACCGCGCCGTCGAGCACCTCGATTTCGAACGATACACGCGGCCCGGAGGGCGCGGCGAGCGTCGCGAGCCACGGGGCGAGGATGTCTTCGAGCGCGCTGCCCCCGGGCCGCACCTCGATGAACGCGTCGCCCCCGACGAGCCGCACCGTGCCGAGGTCGCGGGGATCGACGACGAGTGCCGCGAGCCCACGGTCGATCACGATCCGCTCCACCGCAACGACGGCGCGGCCTGATGCGTCGACGAGCGTTACGTCTCGATATTCGATCCCGCCGAACCAGTTCCAGGTAGCCGACCGGCTCGTCACGTTGCCGGCAATTCCAGCGAAGGCGGCCTGGAGTGGCCGATCACGGAGTTCGGTGAGCACGAGCAGGCGCGGAGCGAGCCCGCCACATACAGCAAGCCCGGCGAGCGCCGCCATAGAAAAGACCGCGCTGCGCCGTGGCCGGCCACCGCCTCCGTGTCGGATAGAGCGCGCCCTCATGAGGGCGGAGTATAGGCCCCGCCGGTGCCTGTGCTGGAGGGCAATTGCCGGCCGATGGCTGCGAGATCCGCCGGCGTGTCGATGTCGCGGAACGACTCGAAGCCCGGATCGACCGCCGCGAGAGCCTGCTCTGTGACGAGATCGATCCGTGCGGCCTTGTCGCGATCCAGGCTCACGACGAGGCCGCTCGGGTCGCGCCTTCCGGCGGCAAGCCAGGCCGCGATCAGCCCGCGGATCGACCGCCGGATCACGGACACGAGCACCTGTGGATGGCCGGCGATCTCGGGCACGACCCAGTCGGCGCCCGTGGCCGTCGCCCGGGCGATGAGCCAGCGAATCACCCCCCGCTTCACGCCCGGCACGTCGCACGAACAGACGAATACGAGCGGTTCCTCGGCGGTCGGGTCGATCGCGTCGAGCCCGTCGAGGAGCGCCGCGAGCGGCCCCGCGCCCGGCCGGGAATCGTGGACGATGTCCACCGCTCGCGATAGTGGCGGCAGTGGTCGGCTCGGGGCCGTGACGACGATCGTCCGCGAGGTCTCCGCCGCCACGGCATCGACCACGCGGTCGAGGAGCGTGCGGCCGCCGAGAGCGAGCCATTCTTTCCTCACGGGGGCGACCTGCCGCCGACCTGGAGGTGCCCCGGGCTGCATCCGGCTCGACGCACCGCCGGCAAGCACGATGCCGATCGCGGCGGGATGCGCGGAAGGGATCACGGGAGCATCATGCGCCAAGAAACTTGGCGATCCGGTCGAGGCCCGCCGCGAGCTTCTCCTCGGACGCTGCGAACGACATCCGCGCGTGCCCCTCGGCACCGAAGGCACTGCCGGCCACGAGGGCCACGTGTTCCTTGTCAAGCAAGGCCTCGCACCACGCTGCGCTCGTGGTGATGCCATCCTTGCCGCGAGCGAGCGCCGCCTTGATGTCGAAGAACGCGTAGAACGCGCCGCCGATCTCGGGCAGACGCACGCCCGGGATGGCCGCGAGCCTCGTCGCCACGAGATCGCGCCGCTTCTGGAAGGCCCGGCACATCTCGGCCACGCACTCCTGGGGGCCGGTGAGCGCCGCGAGCGCGGCATGCTGGCTGATGCTCGAGGGGTTGCTCGTCTCCTGGCTCTGCAGGTTGCCGATCGCCTTCGAGAGCGGCTCGGGGCAGATCGTCCACCCAATCCGCCAGCCGGTCATGGAATACGTCTTGCTCACGCCGGCCACGACGACCGTCCGCTCGGCGAGCCCGGAGCGGAGTGTGGGGAACGATGGCGAGCGGCGGCCGTCGAACACGAGCTGGTCGTAGATCTCGTCGGCGATCACGGCGAGGTTCGCCTCGAGCGCGACATCGGCCAGGGCCCCGAGCTCCTCGGGCGAGTAGACCACGCCGGTGGGATTGCTCGGCGAACAGAGGAGGAGCATCCGGGTGCGGGGCGTGAGGGCCTCCCGGAGGGCCTCGGGCCGCAGCTTGAAGTCGTCTTCGATCCGGGTTTCGAGGAGCACGGGCTTGGCCCCGGAGAGCTTGATGAGTTCGGCGTAGCTCACCCAGAAAGGGGCCGGCACGACGACCTCGTCTCCTTCGTCGAGGAGCGCCATGAAGGCATTGTGGAGCGAGTGCTTCGCGCCGTTCGACACGACGACCTGGGCTGGCGTCACGGCCAGCCCCGACCGCCGCGTGTAATCGGCCGCCACGGCCTTGCGGAGGTCTGGAATCCCAGCCGCGGGGGTGTATTTCGTTTTCCCGGCGCGGATCGCGGCCTCGGCCGCGGCGCAGATGTGGGCCGGGGTGGGGAAATCGGGCTCACCCACCGAGAGGTCGATCACGTCCACGCCGGCGGCGGCGAGCGCT
>CAZDTC010000091.1:0-7865 GCA_964508125.1 uncultured Candidatus Kuenenia sp. | reverse complement strand
GTGCACATCCGCGACTTCCATGCCACGGTGCTGCATCTCCTCGGCTTCGACCACGAGCGCTTCACCTACCGCCACCTCGGCCTCGACCAGCGGCTCACCGGCGTCGAGCCGGCCCACGTGATCCCCGAGCTGATGGCCTGAGCCCCGGTCAGGACGACCGCGGGGCTCCGGCCAGCTCGGCGGCCGCCGCGGGCGCGGCGCCGTCGTGGATCACGGCCTTGAAGGCGCGGAGCGCCGCGGCGGGGTCGGAGAAGCCCCAGATGTTGCGGCCGATCGTCATCCCGCGGGCGCCGGCCTTCACCACCTCCCCCGCCATGGCCAGGGCGTCGTGGAGCGTGCCGGCCTTCGGACCTCCCGCCGCCACGATCGGCACCGGGCACTCGCGCACGATCTGCGCGTAGGCCGCCACGTCGCCGCAGTAGGGCACCTTGACGATGTCGACGCCGCACTCGATCGCGCAGCGCACCGCCCATGCGATGTCGTCGGGGGCGTAGGAGATCTCCGCCGCAGCGTTCGCGGGGAACCGCCGCGGGTAGGTGTGCACCACGACGGGAATGTCGGAACGCTCCGCCTCCCGCACGCATTCGGCCACGCGCCGCAGGTGGGCCGCCTCGGTGCCCCCGCGCACGAACGCGCAGGTGGCGAAGCCATCGGCCCCCAGCCGCACCGCGTCGTCGGGCGTGGCGATGTGCTCGTCGGCCGAGTCGTCGGGTCGGCCGAGCACCGACTGCAGGATCAGCGGCACCTTCCCGGCGTGCCGCGGCCAGCAGCCGCTGGCCACGCCGCGGTGCATCGTGATCGCGTCGGGCGCCGCGGCCGCCAGGGTGGCGATGATCGAGGGGAGGTCGCGCAGGCCGTCCGGCATCCCGGCCTGGTAGCCGATGAAGTGATCCACCGCCACCGAGCAGAACCGCCCCGACGGATGGTTGAAGAGCCGCGCGAGCCGAATCGTCTTGCCGAGTCCCATGATAACTCCGTGTCAAAAGGTCGAACCGAACCGTTGATCAAAAGTTTGCGTTCGAAAATCCGCCGCGGCCGAAGGCCGCCTCGTTCCACCGCAGCCGGTCTTTGAAATCGCCCACCCGCGTCTCGGCGTCGATCCGCAGGCATTCGATGCCCGCCATCTCGGCGAGGTCCTCGAAGGGCTCGCTGGTGAGGGCCTGGCTGAAGACCGTGTGGTGCGGCCCGCCGGCGTAGATCCAGGCCGCGGCCGCGGCGCGGAGGTTTGGCCGGGGCACCCACACCGCCCGGGCCACCGGCAGCCGGGGCATCGCCGCGTCGGGCTCGACGGCATCGACCTCGTTGACGAGCATCCGGAACCGCCCCCCGAGGTCGAGCAGCGCCACGTTCACGGCCGGGCCGGGCGGGGCGGTGAACACCAGCCGCACCGGGTCGGCCTTGCCGCCGATGCCCAGCGGATGGATCTCGGCGGTGGGCCGTGCCGCCGCCAGCGACGGGCAGATCTCGAGCATGTGCGCCCCGAGCACCCGGCTCCCGCTCGGATGGAAGTGGTAGGTGTAGTCCTCCATGAATGACGTGCCCCCGGGCAGGCCGGCCGCCATCACCTTCGCCGCCCGCAGCAGGGCCGCCGTCTTCCAGTCGCCCTCGGCGCCGAACCCGTAGCCCTCGGCCATCAGCCGCTGGGCGGCGATGCCCGGCAGTTGGTCGAGGCCGTGCAGATCCTCGAAGGTGTCGGTGAAGCCGCCGCACCCGCCCCGCTCGAGGAACCGCCGCAGCCCCGCCTCGATGCGGGCCGCCTGCAGGAGCGCGTCGCGCCGGGACCCCCCGGCCGCGAGCGGCGCGGCGACGGCATACTCCGCGTCGTAGCGGGCCGCGAGCCCCTGCGCCTCGTCCGCGGAGACGGCCGCGATCTCGGCCGCGAGGTCGCCCACGCCGTAGCCGTTGACCTGCACGCCGAGCCGCATCTGGGCCTCGACCTTGTCCCCTTCGGTCACCGCGACCTGCCGCATGTTGTCGCCGAACCGTGCCACCTTCAGGCCGCGCAGTTCGTGCAGCCCGGCCGCCGCCCGCTGCCAGGCCGCCAGGCGCTCGTGCACCTCGGGCTCCTCCCAGTGGCCGACCACGACCTTGCGGGCCCGGCCCATCCGCGTGCAGATGAAGCCGAACTCGCGATCCCCGTGGGCCGCCTGGTTGAGGTTCATGAAGTCCATGTCGAGCGTGGCCCACGGCAGGTCGCGGTTGAACTGCGTGTGGAGATGGGCCAGCGGCTTGGCGAGGGCGGCCAGCCCCGCGATCCACATCTTGGCGGGCGAGAAGGTGTGCATCCACGCGATCAGCCCGATGCAGCCCGTGGCCGCGTTGGCCTCGCGGCAGACCGCGAGGATCGCCTCGGGCGTGGTCACCACCGGCTTCCACACCACCTTCACCGGCAGTCGGCCGGCGGCGTTGAGCCCGGCGGCGATCCGGCGGCCGTGGTCGGCCACCTGCCCGAGCACGGCCTCGCCGTAGAGGTGCTGGCTGCCGGTGACGAGCCAGACTTCCCGATTCTCGAGCGGCATGTGTTCGTCCTGCGGTGTGGGATGTGGAGAGGCTGGTTCAGGGGCGGGCGTGCCGCGGGGGCTGGCCGTAGGAGGCGGATGGACCGTGCTTCCGCGCGTGGTGTCTGTCGAGCACGTGCGGCTCGAGTTCCGGGGCGTGGCCGGCGAGTTGGAAGGTGGCGAGCGCCATCTCCGCCACCGCCTCGAGCGCCACGGCGTTGTCGAGGGCGTCGCGGGCGTCGCGCCCCCAGGCGAAGGGACCGTGCCCCGCCACCAAGACCGCCGGCACCGCCACGGCGTCGAGGTCGGCGAACCGCTCCAGAATCACCCTGCCGGTGTGCGCCTCGTAGGCATCGGCCACCTCGGCTACCTCCAGCGGCCGGGTCACCGGCACGGGGCCGTGGAAGTGGTCGGCGTGGGTCGTGCCCAGGCAGGGGATCCCGCGGCGGGCCTGGGCGAACGCGGTCGCGAACCGGCTATGGGTGTGGACGATCCCGCCGATCGCGGGAAAGCCTCTATAGAGAAGGATATGTGTCGGCGTGTCGCTCGACGGCCGCAGGTCGCCCTCCACCACGCGGCCCTCCAGATCGACCACCACCATCCGCTCCGGCTCGAGTTCGGCGTAGGGCACGCCGCTCGGCTTGATGACCACCAGCCCGCGGTCGCGATCCACGCCGCTGGCGTTGCCCCAGGTGAGCGTCACGAGGCCGCTGTGCGGCAGTTCGCGGTTGATCGCGCAGACCTCCTGCTTCAGCGCCTCCAGCCGATCGATCATGCGGCCGCCTCCCGCCGCACGCGCGCGCGGATCGCGATCAGGTCTTTCATCACGCCGTGGAGTTGCCCTTGGAAGCCGGCGGTGCCGAAGGCGTCGTGGAGGCGGCGGTAGACGGCGTAGAGCTCGGCGTAGGTGCGGGCGGCGGCCTTCCGCGGCCGGTAGACGGTGTCTTTGGTGCCGGTCATCGCCCGCTGGGCCGCGGCCACGTCGGCATGCGCGCCTCCGACCACCGCGCCGAAGATCGCCGCCCCGAGGGCGCAGGTCTGCGCCGAGCGGCTGAGCTTCATCGGCCGATTGCAGACGTCGGCGTAGATCTGCATCGCAAACGGATTCTTCTCGGCGATGCCGCCGCAGTTGACCACCTCGGCGACCCGCATCCCGTATTCCTCGAACCGTTCGATGATCGTCAGCGCGCCGAAGGCCGTGGCCTCGACGAGGGCCCGGTAGATCTCGGCGGCCGTGGTGTGGAGCGTCTGCCCCACGAGCAGGCCCGTCAGCAGCGGATCGACGAGCACGGTGCGGTTGCCGTTGTTCCAGTCGAGCGCCACCAGGCCGCTCTCCCCGGGCCGCAGCCGCTCGGCCGCGCAGGTGAGGGTGGCATGCGGATCCCCCTTGGCCGTGGAGGCCCGGGGGGCGAGCTGCGTGACGAACCAGTTGAAGATGTCGCCCACGGCCGACTGCCCCGCCTCGAGCCCCTCCATTCCGGGCACGATCGAGCCGGGCACGATGCCGCACACGCCTGGAATGTCGGGCCGCCCGGGACGCATCGGCGCCACGAGCATGTCGCAGGTGCTCGTGCCGATGATCTTCACGAGCGTGCCCGGCTTGATTCCGGCCCCGACGGCTCCCATGTGGGCGTCGAACGCCCCCACCGCCACGGGCACTCCCGCGGGCAGGCCGACCCGCCGGGCCACGTCGGCGGTGAGCCGGCCGGCGGGCGTGTCGGAGCAGCGGGCCGGCCGGGCGTAGACGTCGGCCACGCGCGGCAGCTCGCGGTCGAGCCCGGCCAGAAACCCGGCGCTCGGCAGACCGCCCCAGCGGTCGTGATACATCGCCTTGTGGCCGGCCGCGCAGATCCCCCGCGCGAGCGTGGCGGGATCGGTGTTTCCGGTGATGAAGGCGGGGATGAAGTCGGCCAGTTCCACCCACGATGCCGCGGCGGCGAACACCTTGGGGGCGGTCCGCCGGCAATGGAGGATCTTCGCCCAGAACCACTCGCTGCTGTACGTGCCGCCACAGGTGGAGAGGTAAGGCGCACCGATGCGGCGGGCGTGGTCGGTGATCTCGGCGGCCTCGGCGTGGGCGGTGTGGTCTTTCCACAGCCAGGCATGGGCGGCGAGGGTGCGGCTGAAGGCCGGCAGCAGCGCCAGCGGCGTGCCTGCGCGGTCGACGGGAATCGGCGTGGAGCCCGTGCTGTCGACCCCGAGGCCCACCACACGGTCCGGCCGGAAGCCGCGGACCTTCCGGGCGGCGGCCACCGCCCGCCCCACGGCCTTGAAGAACCCGGCAACGTGGTCGGCTGGATTCTGCCGGGCCAGGTTCGGGTCGGCGGAGTCGAGGAGGATGCCCGCCGTGCCGCTCGGATAATCCCACACGGCCGACGCGATCTCGCGGCCGTCGGCCACGTCAACCACGAGCGCGCGAACGCTGCTGGTGCCGTAGTCGACGCCGATCGAAAACCGTCGCTCCGTGCCTGCTCGCAAGTCGTTTGGTGCTCCGTGGAAAACTCCGAGCGCACCGTACCATCGGGCGCGGCGGCCGAACAAGGCTCGACGCGTCGGCGGAGACGATCGGATTTTTCACCGTTTCGGTCGGCTGCGGGCGGGTTTCCTCACCGATCGAAAGCGCTCCACAGGAAACGAAGCATTTTGTCGTGATCGCCGTCGCGCGAACCCTTGGCGCGTCGGGCGGGATGAAGACGATGAGGAGTCGTGGCGGGCTTCTCGGTGCCTCGCCGATTCATCCCACGCGCAGGCGCACACCGCGACCCTTCATGCCCACGATCGAAACCCTGACGGCCGAACTCCGCGAGGCACTCGCCGCGCTCCCCACGCTCGACATCCACACGCATCTCGTCGGCGGCCGGCTCGCCGCCCGCGGCCTCCACGACGTGCTGCTCTACCACATGGTGATCAGCGACCTCTATTCCGCTGGCTGCCCATCCGGCGGACGGCTCACCGAATATCCCGGCTGGGCCACGCCGGAGGAGGCGGAGCAGCGCATCGTCGAGGCGATTCCCTTCCTTCCGCACATCAAGAACACGAGCACCTTCTGGGGCGTGCGCACGATCCTCCGCGACCTCTACGACTGGCAGGAGCCGGTCACGGCCGACAATTGGCGGCGGCTCGACGCCCTGATCCGGGAGCGGGCCGACGACCGCAGCTGGCAGCGGTCGATCCTCGACCGCGCCGGGATCCGACGGTCGTGCACCGAATGGGCCCGCCGCGGCGCGGGGGCCGACGACGATCGGCTCCAGTATTCGCTGGAATGGGCGATGTTCACCCGCTGCCAGTGGGGCGAGCACGACACCGCCGTCTACGAGCTCGAGCGGGCCTGGGGGCAGCCGCCGCAGAGCCCCACGCCGATCGGCAAGAGGCCCGCCACCGAGCGGGTGATCCGGTCGCTCGCCGACGTGCACGCCGCCATCCGCCACTATGTCGACACGATCCCCTACGACCGCGTGATCTCGACCGCCACGACCCACTCCTCCGACATCGACTACCGGATCGTCAGCGACGCGGAGACGGAGGCCGCGCTGGCCCGCCGCGCGACCGCCACCGCTGCCGACCGCGACACCTACGCCTCCTACATCAACGAGCATTTCCTCACGGCGCTCGAGGAGAAGAGCGGCGGCCGGATCCTGTTTCAGTTCGCGTTGGGCGCCGAGCCGCTCCCCCACGAGACCGGCAGCCGGATCCGGCAGGATGCGATCGCCCAACTGGCGGCGCTCGTGGGCCGCCACCCCGGGCTCCGGTTCCAGTGCTTCCTGGCCAGCCGGCACGCCAACCAATCGCTCTGCACGCTCTGCCGCGAGCTCCCCAATCTGAGCCTCGCGGCCTACTGGTGGCACAACTTCTTCCCCGAGTCGATCCGGCAGGTGATGACCGACCGGCTCGACATGGTGGCCACCAACAAGACCGTCGGGTTCTTCTCTGACGCGTACTGCGTGGAGTGGAGCTACGCCAAGCTCGCGATCGTGAAGCAGCAGATGGCGGCCGTGCTCGCCGGCAAGGTGGCGCTCGGCCAATACACGAAGGACGACGCCGTCGATATCGCGCGCCGCCTCCTCTATCAGACGGCCCGCGACCTCAACGGCCTGGTGCCCCACGACGAGCCGGCAGCGGGGCCGCGGCCGCGGCTCCGCGCCCAGACGGCCGCCGCGCGGTAGGCGACTGGCCACCTTTCCACCTCCGGGCTCCGATACCATGCGCGACTCCCACGCCTCCGCCGCCGACCTCGCCGGCGCCCACCCCAACGCCCACCGGCTCCTTTGGGCTGGATTCATGGCGATCCTCGCTGCCGGCGTCGGCTTCGCCATCCGCGGCGGAATCCTCGACAACTGGCGGGAGGAGTTCGGGTTCACCGCCGCCCAGATCGGCCAGATCACCGGCGCCGGCCTGACGGGCTTCTGCTTCGGGATCCTGCTCGGCGGCGTGGTCGTCGACAAGCTGGGCTACGGCAAGCTCGTGGCGCTCGCGGCCCTCGGCCACGTGGTCTCCGCCGTCGTCACCTTCGGCGCGTCGTCGCCCGCCAACGCCTACCAGGCACTGTTCTGGGGGGCGTTCATCTTCGCCTTCGCCAACGGCACGCTCGAGGCGGTGGCCAACCCGCTGGTGGCGACGGTGTTTCCCGCCAGCCGCACGCACTATCTCAACATCCTCCACGCGGGCTGGCCCTCGGGCCTCGTGCTGGGGAGCGTGGCCGGCTGGCTGCTCGACGATCGCCTCACCATCGACTGGAAGTGGCAGCTGGCTTTGTATCTCGTGCCCACGGCGATCTACGGGCTGATGTTTCTCGGCCAGTCGTTCCCCACGTCGGAGGCGGCGGCCTCCGGGGCGAGCCTGGCCGACATGTTCCGCGACGTCGGCATCCTCGGCGGCGCGGTGGCCTGCTTCCTGCTCGCCCTGTTCTTCGGCGACATCCTCGAGCCTTTCATGCCCGCCGGGGCCGCGCCGGCCGGCTATGCGATCGGGGGGCTGCTTCTGCTCGCCGTCGCCGTGATCACGCGGTTTTCGCCCGGGTCGGTGATCCTCTTCATCCTGTTCGTCACCCACGCGCTGGTCGGGGCGGTGGAGCTCGGCACCGACAGTTGGATCCAGAACATCACGGGCAACCTGTTCACCTCCGAGCAGGGCAAGGCGCTGTTCATCTGGACCTCGGCGATCATGTTTGGCCTGCGGTTCTGCGCCCACTTCATCGAGACGCGGCTGGGGCTCTCGCCGATCGGGCTCCTGCTCGCCTCGGCGGTGCTGGCCTTCATGGGGCTTCGGTTCGCAAGCGGCATGGCCACCTTTCCCGCGGCCCTCGCCGCCCTGGGCATCTACGCCGTCGGCAAGACCTTCTTCTGGCCGACGATGCTGGCCGTTGTGGGT
>CAZDTC010000090.1:0-7905 GCA_964508125.1 uncultured Candidatus Kuenenia sp. | reverse complement strand
CATGGATCGGCGCCGGGCAGCACATGATGTTGCGCTCCACGTCGCCGCAGGCGGCGAGCGTGGTGAGGTGGTTGTCGTGCACCGCCTGCATGAAGGTCTTGAGGTCGCCCTTGACCACGCCGTGGTGCTGGATCGACTGCCGCGTGGTGAGCCGGATCGTGCCGTTACCGAGCTCATCCCCCATGTCGATTGCCGCGAGCAGTTGCTCGGCGGAGAGTTTTCCGCCCGGCACGCAGGTGCGGATCATGAACGAGATCTGCCGCTCGCTCTTCTTGCCGTCGACGGCCTTGCGGGTCTCGCGGTCGTCCTGCTGGTAGGTGCCGTGGTTCTTGAGCAGGTGGATCGACGGCTTGCCGAATCCGGGGGCCGCATCGGCCAACTCCTTGGCGATGTCGCCGCGAAGGTAGTCGCTCGCCGTCTTGGCGACCTCGACGGCGCTGGGCTTGGCGGTGGAGGCGGGAGTTTCGTCGGCCATGGGTTCCTGCGACACGGGAGGGAGAAAGCGAGGGTGGATCGCGGGTTGCGGAACTCCACAGGATAGGTGATTCGTCGAGCGACGGCGACACATCCCGATCAGTCGCCGCACATGCTGGCCAAACGACACATATTCGATCGCCAAGCCGTAAGCTAAACAACGTCAAAGGCTTGCGCGGAGGCTACCCGTCTCGCGTGGATGCTAGGGAGGGAATTCCGATATAGAGTGGAAGAGTATGCACCGCTCTTTCCGATTGGCCATCGCCGGGCTCTGGCTCGGCCTGCTTGGGATGCCTCGCGGCGTGGCCTCGCCCACGCCGGAGCAGATCGCGTTTTTCGAGACCAAGATCCGGCCGGTGCTCGCCCAGCACTGCTACGAGTGCCACTCCGCGGAGGCCCTCCGGACGGGCAAGCTCAAGGCAAGCCTGCTGGTGGACTCGCGCGAAGGCATGGCGAAGGGGGGCGAGAGCGGCGCCGCGGTGGTGCCCGGCAAGAGGCACGACAGCATCCTCCTGGCGGCGCTCAAGTACGACGGCTTCGAGATGCCCCCGGCGGGCAAGCTCCCCGCCGAGGTGATCAACGACTTCGAGACCTGGATCGACATGGGCGCGCCCGACCCGCGGGACGAGCCGCTCGCCACGATCGACGAGCGGACGATCGACGTCGCGGAAGGACGCACGCACTGGTCATATCGCCGCCTCGCGCCGGTGTCGGCGCCGGAGGTCGTGGATGCGGCCTGGCCGAGGAACGACATCGATCGCTTCATCCTCGCCAGGCTGGAGCAGGCGGGAATCACCCCGGCCGCCGAAGCGTCCAAGGCCACGCTCGCCCGGCGGGCGTTTTTCGACCTCACGGGCCTGCCGCCCGCCCCCGAGGAATTGCGGGCGTTTCTCGACGACGCCTCGCCCGACGCCTATGAAAAACTCGTCGACCGGCTGCTCTCGAGCCCCAGGTTCGGCGAGCGCTGGGCCCGCCACTGGCTCGACACGGTGCGCTACGGCGAGAGCGGCGGCTACGAATTCGATGGCGATCGGCCGCATGCCCATCACTACCGCGACTGGGTGATCAAGGCCTTGAACGCCGACCTGCCCTATGACGAGTTTCTGCGGATGCAGGTGGCAGGCGACCTGATCAGGCCGGGCGACTACGACGCGACGGCCGCGACCGGGTTTCTCGTGGCCGGGCCGTATCCGGGGCAGGTCACGGCGAAGACGGCGGAGCCGATCCGCTACGACCAGCTCGACGACATGGTGGCCTCGCTCGGCTCGAGCGTGCTGGGGATGACGATCGGCTGCGCCCGCTGCCACGACCATAAATACGATCCGATCGGCCATCGCGACTACTACGCGATGATCGCCTGCCTGGGCCAGGCGGTGCAGACGGACCATGCGATCGACCGCGAGCCGGAGAAGACCAAACAGCGGCAGGAAGCCTGGGAGGCGGAACGGAGGCCCGTGGCGGATTCCTTCGAGCGGTTCCTGTCGGCCGAGGTTCCCGGCCGGATTGCCAGGTGGCTGGCGACCGAGGCACCGGCCGGGCAGGCGCCGGCATGGCTCACGCTCGCTCCCGAGTCGCTGCAGGCTGCAAAGGCGACACTCACGGCCGAGGCCGACGACACGATCGTGGCCTCCGGCAAGCTCGAGGCGAACGACACTTACACGCTCACCTTCCGCACCCACCAGCGCGGAATCCAGGCGCTGCGGCTGGATGCGCTGGCGACGTCCCTGGCTCCCGGCGGCGGGCCGGGGACGGGCCCGGACGGCGCCTTCCGACTCTCCACGGTGCTCGTGACCGCAACGCCGCTGGTCCCGGCTCCCGACCGCAACACCTTCAATCCGCAGCTTGCGGCCGTGATCGCCACGTCGGAGGCACGGGGGAGCGAATTCGACAAGGCACTCGACGCGAGCCACCTCACCGGCTGGAGCGTGGACGGTGCTTCCGGCAAGGATCAGGCCGCCGTGATCGCGTTCGACAAGCCGCTCGGCTTCGAAGGCGGCACCCACCTCACCGTGGTGTTGCGGTTCGAGGAGGGGCATCACGGGCTCGCCCGGCTGCGGCTGGCCATGACAACCGGGATGCCCGGGAACGCCCTGGCCGCAGGCGGCGCACCGCAGGCCGCCCGCGAGATCGGGGAGATTCTCGAAGCGGCCCGGGCGGCCGGCCGTGACCTGTCCGATCCGGCTGTCGTGAGGGATGCCGCACGCTGGCTGGGCCGGTTCGACGGCAGGGTGAAACGTGAACTTGAGGCGCTTGCGGCCATCGAGGCAAAAAAGCCGCGGCCGGATCTCGTGATGGTCTACGGCGCAACCAACGGCCCGTGGGTGATCACCGGCAACGCGCAGGCTGTGAAGAGCGGCAGCCAGGAAGTGTTCGTACTCGCCCGCGGCGAGGTGGGCCGCAAGAAGGGGAAGGCCACCCCCGGATTCGTGCTGGCCACCCTGCCCGCCGACGACGCCGAGCCGAAACTGCTCTCCGATCCAACTGCCAAGCCGCTGCCCGACTCCCGTCTGGGGCTGGCCGCCTTCCTCACCGACGTCGCCCACGGCGCGGGCCCGCTCGCCGCCCGCGTGATCGTCAACCGGATCTGGCACCACCACTTCGGCCGCGGCATCGCGGCCACGCCCAACGATCTGGGCACGCAGGGCGACCCGGCCTCGCACCCGGAACTGCTCGAATGGCTCGCCAATCGGCTCGTCGACGAGCGCTGGAGCCTGAAGAGCATCCACCGACTGATCGTGACGAGCGCCGCCTACCGGCAGTCGGGGGCGGTGACCGCCGCCGGTCGGGAGCAGGATCCCGACAACAGGCTCCTCTGGCATCGCAGGCCGACGCGACTGGAGGGCGAGTCGATCCGCGACGCGCTGCTCGCCGCTGCGGGCACGCTCGATCCGGCGATGCATGGCCGCACCGGGCTCGACGTGAACGTGCCCCGGCGGAGCATCTATCTGACGGTAAAGCGGAGCGAGCCGATCGGCTTCCTGCAGGTGTTCGACCAGCCAGAGCCGGTGCAACCGGTTGGCGCCCGCGGCGTGGCGACCGTGCCCACGCAGGCACTGACGATGATGAACTCGCCCTTCGTGCGGTCGGCCGCGGACAACCTCGCGCAGCGGGCGCGCACGGCGCTTGCCATTCCACCCGCGGAGGCGTCCGGGGCGGCGGCGATCGACTTCTGCTTCTTGGCGGCCCTTTCCCGCCAGCCGAGCGACACGGAGCGGGAGAAGTTCGCCACCTTGCTCGCCGCCCGCGAGCGGGCCGCCGGCGCCGATGCGGCCGGCCGGCGGACGGCGCTCGCCGACGTGTGCCATCTGATCTTCTGCCTGAACGAGTTCGTGTACGTGGATTGAGTGACCCCCGGCGCACAAAAAACATGAACGACGCGATATCCCGCATCGGTGAACTCCTCCTCCCGGCCCGCCGGGCGTTCCTCCGCGACGCGGGGCTCGGCTTCGGGGGGCTGGCGCTGGCGTCGCTCCTGAGCGAGGAATCTCTGGCGAACACGGCCGCCGGCTCGTCCGCCCTGTCGCTTCCCCACCACCCGCCGAAGGCGAAGCGGGTGGTCTGGCTGTTCATGACCGGCGCGCCGTCGCAGGTCGACACCTGGGACCACAAACCCGAGCTCCAGGCCCGCCACGGCGAGCCCCTGCCCGGTGCCGACAGCGAGGTGGGCTTCTTCCAGACGAGCGGAAAATGCCTGGCGAGCCCATTCCAGTGGGCGCAGCACGGGCAGTCGGGCACGTGGGTGAGCGACATCTTCCCGCATCTCGCCAAGCACGTCGACGACATGTGCTTCATCCATTCGATGCACCTGCGGGCCAACAACCACGCCCCGGCTGCGATGGAGCTGATGAGCGGATTCAACCGGCCCGGCATGCCGAGCATGGGTGCCTGGCTCGACTACGGCCTGGGCAGCATGAACCGCGACCTGCCGAGCTTCGTGGTGATGCACGAGCGGAAGCCCCGCGGCGACGACCAGATCTGGTCGGCTGGATTTTTGCCAAAAAGCCACCAGGCACTCGCCATCGATGCCCGGCGGCCGGTGGCGATCGACAACCTCGCGCTCCGCCAGGGGCACTCGCTCGATTCACAGCGCGCGGAGCTCGACCTCCTCGCGGCGATCAACTCCGAGCACGCCGCGCAACGGCCGACGCAGGCCGATCTCGCGGCCCGCATCTCGAGCTTCGAGCTGGCCTACCGCATGCAGTCGGCCGCGCCTGAAGCGATCGACCTCTCGCAGGAATCGACCCTGACGCACGAGCTCTACGGCACCGGGAATCCGACATGCCGGGTGTTCGCGCGGCAGTGCCTCACCGCGCGGCGGTTGCTGGAGCGGGGCGTGCGGTTCATCCAGATCTTCGCAGGCAAGGGCGTGCAGGGCGACGGCAGCGTCGACGACGTGCCGTGGGACGGCCACGCCAACATTGAGACCAACCACCGCGAGTGCGGCCTGGCGACCGACCAGCCGGCGGCCGCGCTCATCGCCGACCTGAAGGCCCGCGGGATGCTCGACGACACGCTCGTGATCTGGGGCGGCGAGTTCGGCCGCACGAGCGACTCGCAGGGCGGCAAGGGCCGTGACCACAACCCGGGCGGGTTCACGATCTGGATGGCCGGCGGTGGCGTGAAGCGGGGTTTCCACTACGGCGCGACAGACCCCTTCGGCTACAAGGCGGTGGAGAACAAGGTGCACGTCAACGACCTGCACGCCACGCTTCTCCACCTCCTCGGCATCGACCACGAAAAGCTCACCTACCGCCACAACGGCCGCAACTTCCGCCTCACCGACGTCGGCGGCCAGGTGATCCGCGACCTGATCGCATAACCGCGGGCGGCTACTCGAAGTCGCCGGTCGTGTCTCGAGCATTTTTGCGGGGCAGGTCATGCGGTAGGATCGCAGGCTCGCGACCGTGCTCCAGCACGTGCGGCATCCCGATCGCCCGGCTGTATCCCATGAGCGACGTCCCCGATCCCTTCCGCGAAGCCCGGCAACAGGCCGGCGTGCTCGGCCTCCCGACCGATCGCGAGACGATCCCCATGATCCTGCGGCACGAGGACGTGCGCAAGGCCGCCAAGGACTGGCATACGTTCAGTTCCGACGCCCCATACCGCGTGCCGATCCCGTCGGAGGAGCTTCTGCGGAGCGTGCGGCAGTTGCCGATCGAGGCCGACCCGCCCGAGCAGACCGATTATCGCAAGCTCGTCGAGCCGTTCTTCCTCCGCGCCAAGCAGCCCGCCTTCATCGCCCGGATCGAGGCGATCACCGAGCGGTTGCTCACGGATGCGCTCGCCCGCGATTCGATCGAGGCGGTCGGCGAGTTCGCCCTGCCGCTGCAGTCTCGGGCCCTCACGGTGCTCCTCGATGTCGACGAAGCCGAAGGCGAGCGGTTCATCGGCTGGGGCGTGCACGTGTTCCATCACGGTGGCAACGGCGCGGAAAAAGGCAAGGACCTCGAGCGGTACCTCAATGAACAGTTCGACAAGGCGGCCGCGACGCCCGGCGACGATTTTTATGGCCTGCTCACGAAGACACTGTTCCACGGCCGGCCGCTCACCCGCGCCGAACAGCTCGGCTTCGCCAACCTGATGTTCGCCGGTGGCCGCGACACGGTGATCTACAGCGTGGCCTGCGCGATCGGCTACCTCGCGGAGCGGCCCGAGGCCCTCGACTTTCTGCGGGCCGATCCCAGCCGCATCGTGCTCGCGAGCGAGGAGTTCTTCCGGGTGTACATGCCGCTGACGCACATCGGCCGGGTCTGCCCCGTCGACACCGACGTGCACGGGATGACCGTCAAGGCGGGCGACCGCGCGAGCCTGTGTTGGGCATCGGCAAACCTCGACGAAACCGCGTTTGAAGCGGCCGACGAGATCCGGCTCGACCGCCGGCCCAACCCGCACGTGTCCTTCGGCTTCGGGGCCCACCTCTGCCTCGGGGCCGCCCACGCCCGCACCGTGATGCGCACGCTTCTCGAACTCGTCTGCAGGCGGGTGGAGCGGATCGAGCTCGTGTCGAAGGTCGATCGCGTCGAACACACGCAGGCCTACGACCGGCCGCTTGGCTACGAGTCGCTCGTCGTGCGGTTCCACCCGTGGGAGGCTCGATGACCTCTGCTTCCTCATCCATCAGACGTGGCCATGGTCCAGGGCGGATGGTGGCCACGGTGCTCGTCTCCGTCGTAGCAGCATTCATATCTCTCCCTCCAGCCCAGGCATTTCCCGCCATGCATGCTCCTGTCACTCGCCCCTTCGGCACACTTCCCGACGGCCGCGCCGTCTCGCTCTACCTACTGGAGGTGCCCGGTGGCTGGCGGGCCGAGATCGCCGATTACGGCGCGATCCTCGTGCGCATGCTCTTGCCCTCCGCAACCGGCCAGCCCGTCGACGTCGTCCTCGGCTGCGACGATCTGGCCAGCTACCTCGGCACGCACCCTTACTTCGGCGCCACCTGCGGCCGCGTGGCCAACCGCATCGCCCGCGGCACGTTTGATCTCGATGGCAAGACCTACACGCTCGCGAGGAACAACGGCCCGAACCACCTCCACGGCGGCCTCGCGGGCTTCGACAAGAAACTCTGGAAGGCCACGCCGCGACTTTCCGATCGCGGCCCGGCCGTCGATTTCGAGGTCGTTTCGCCCGCCGGTGACGAGGGCTATCCCGGCACGCTCTCGGCCCGCGTCACCTACACGCTCACTCCCGACGGCGAACTGTGGGTCGAAATGTCGGCCACGACCGACGCCCCCACGATCGTGAACATGGCGCACCACTCCTACTGGAATCTCGCCGGCCAGGCCTCTGGATCGATCCACGACCACGAGCTCTCGATCACCGCCGATTCATATCTGCCCGTCGATGCCACCAGCATTCCCACGGGCGTCTTCGCCCCCGTCGCCGGCACGCCGTTCGACCTCCGGCCCGAGCAGTCTGCCGCCACCACCCTGGGCGCAGCGATCACCGGCCTGCCTGCCACCTCCGACGGAAAAAATCCGGGCGGCATCGACCACAACTACGTCATCCGCGGCTGGCGGCCTGACGGCAGCCTGAGATCGGTGGCCGTGCTTCACGACCCGGCCAGCGGCCGTACGCTCGAACTCCTCTCCGACCAGCCGGGCATCCAGGTCTACACCTGCAACTACCTCGACGGCAGCGTGAAGGGCAAAGGCGGCATCCCCTACGCCAAGCAGTCGGCGATCTGCCTCGAAACCCAGAAATATCCCGACAGCATCCACCACCCCGACTGGCCCTCGACCCGGCTCGACCCCGGCCAGACCTACCGCCACACCATGGTGCACCGGTTCGGCACGCGTCCGTAGGACAGGCTTCAGCCTGTCATACCTTTGCTCACGCGCGCCGGCTTCGGGCTCCTCAACTGGAAACGGGGAGGTGGCGGAGACGGTCGGTGCGATGCGGAAGAGCCGACGGGCAGATACGCGGCTTACA
>CAZDTC010000089.1:0-7945 GCA_964508125.1 uncultured Candidatus Kuenenia sp. | reverse complement strand
TTTCCGGCCAAGCATCTGATGCTGCTGGCCATGGCCCATGCTGGGCGGTTTGGGAAGTTTGGGGCCTAGCCGGCCGGGGGGCGACTGGGGCGAATCGCTCCAGTCGGTGGTCGGTAGCGACCCGGGGGGTGGGGCGATTCGCCCCACCCCCCGGGTCGTTTCGTCCCAGGCGCTCCGATCGGGGAACCGCTGAATCTCTCCTGGTCAAGGCCCGCAACCCCTGAAAAGCCCCGTAAAAATCGGCTTTTAAGGAATTTCTTGGGCGATATCGCGCATGCAGGACGAGTTTGGCACGCCGCTTGCATCTTCCCCTGATCGTGCGGCAGTCGCTTCGGCAACCCCGCATGGCTCGTGAATCGAGCCTGGTTTCGAAAGCGTTTCGTCGAGTTTCGTCCGCTTTGTCAAGGAGATCGCTCATGAACATTTCTTCCGCCCGCCCGGTAGCGATCGCTGCCGGCCGGTGGTCGCTCACGCGGTCAGATTTGCTGCTGTGTGCACTGCCGATCGCCCTGTTCCTTTCGATCGTGTCGTTCGTCTGAGTTTTTCGGACCTCGAAAAGAGTTTCGAACGCATCGCATTCCCGACGTTTCAAGCCACCGCTTCAAAAAGGACTTTTTTATGGGTTCCGCTCGCCCTTCGTTTTTGTCTCGTGCCTCCGGTGCGTTTTCGTCGCTCGCGGTCACCGTGGCGGTGGCTGTTCTGACGATCCTCGCCCTGGCTCTGGGAACGGTGCAGGATTCGAAGGCCGAATCCGACGCGGGCTTGAAGATCCTGGGGCTCACGAAAGTTGAAGACCCGTCGCATGAGTGGGGGAAGATAACCGTGGGTTCCCTCCCGGAGCGGTCGGTGGCTGCGGCGAATCTGACGGCGATCTCCCGTACGCCGCTCGCGCCCACGGATGGCACCTTCATCGCTTCTCGTACCCCCCAAGGGCCGACGCAGGAGTGGATGGGCGTGTCGAAACTCGCGTTTCCGCTGCTCGTGGGCGACCTGGTGGGTGGTCAGGCCGTCAAGACACCGCGGCTGATGACCGGGCGGATGGTCGGTGTCGTCAAGTAAGTGCCGGTTGGATGTGGCGCAGTTTTACGCAGCAGAAACACAAACAAACTTTCCAAGTCACGCTTACCGAAGAGGAGTGAGACCATGATCAACATGCAGCAGACCGATCGGATTGGTACGCCGGCAGCGGACGAGGCGATGCGATCGCTGGTTCCCTCCCTCCGCTCGCTGGGGATCAACGAGATCGTCATCGTCGATCCGGCATGCGACCGCTATGCAGACTTCGTCGCGGCGGCCCGAGCTGGCGAGGTCGGCCTCCACTTTTGCAGCGATGGTCGATCGGCGGTGCGGATGGCACGACGCTTTCGGGCCGACGTCTGGCTCGTGAGCATGGAGTTGGCCGACATGTCGGGCTTCGATCTGCTCGACATCCTCTCGACGCATGTCGTTCACGGGGATGTCGATCCGATGCTCTCCGGCGCGAGAATTTCGCTCGGCCGGATCGGCGAAGCGCAACACTCGGCGATCTTCATGGTCGCGGATGAGTATCGCCTCGAGGACGAGCAGCGGGCCCTGGTGTCCGGGATTGCCGGTTATCTGGTGAGGCCGATCACGCTCGACGTGATTCGGGCGACGCGTGAGACGGCGGTCGTTTCGACTGTGGATGGGTAGGCGGAAGACGGTACGACACGAAGAAAGGAACGTGCGATGAGCCCCGCGACGATGATTCCCCTCCACGAAGGCGGCATGGATTCTCTCTCCGAAGAGACGGTGCCCAACGTGGTGGTCGTCGATCCGCAGTTCGAGCACTACAAGTTGTTGGCGGCGAGCGCCCGGCTTGGCAAACTCAACCTCCACTTTCGTTCGAGCGGCGCGGAGGCCCTGAAGTTGGCCCGCCGACTGCGCGTCGACGCGTGGCTTGTCGCACCGGAACTCGACGATATCTCCGGGGCCGATTTCCTCGAAGTTCTTCAATCGCGGCTCGGGCGGGCGAGACTGGCGATCGTGGAGTCGGCGGCACCGGGTTCGGCCCAGTGGCAGTCCACGCAACAGAAGGCCGCCGAGGCTGGCGCCGACGACACGTTGTCGCCCCCCATCACCTTTCGGGATCTCGAGCAACTGCTCGGCCTCTCGACGGAAGAGCGGCAGGTGCTCCTCACAGCCGACGCATCGACGACTGCACGGTCGCTCCTGACTCTGCCCATCGGCGCGAGTGCCGCAGCGGTCGCGATGGCCGTGCTGATGCTCGGCTAAGGAGTTCGTCATCATGCAGCGAACCGGCGTCGTGGCCATCGCGGCGCTGGCTCTCGCTTTTCTCGGCGGAAGCGTCGCCGTCGCTCAAAACGACTGGCAGTTTCCGGATCCTTATTTCGGCATTCTGGAGATCGAGAAATCGAGAACTCCGGAGGGAGCGCCCCGGCTGCAGGAGGAGCCCCGCAGGCTTGCGGACGTCGGCGGCGGGGCCCCACGGCTGCCCTGGGCGCGTCGCCGTCTCTGGCGGCCGGCGGCAGCGGGCACCCGTGCGACACCGAAAAGTGGAGCGAGTGGGCGGCGGTAGAGGGGGGCGGAATGAGGTCGTTCGGGCGAGGTCCGAGCCGGCGGGCGGCGGGGGGCAATCCCTCGGCGCGCCTGCTCATGTTCATGGCGTGGCTTGCGTGCCTTGCGACGGCGTCTTGGGGGGGCGACGCCCGCGGCTCCCCTGCCCTGCCTGAGAGCAGCGCCGCCATGACGTTCAGTGACGCCGATCTTGGAGTCTTCACGTACGGGCTCGAGTCTGTCGGCACGCCGCCGCCATCGGCCCTCGCGACGACCACGGTCGGCAGCGGCACGTTCGACATCAACGCCTTCCTGGGCGCGACCCGTTACTACGGCCACTCGACGCCGATCACGGGGCAAAACACGATCTCGACGAACCTCGAGGCGGGGCATGTGTGGAACGGCCATGAGGCCCTCACACACGTGGCCACGTTCACGCAAAGTACGGCGGCGTGGGGCGGTGGGTCCGTTGCGCCGCTCTACGACCGTCATGCCACGTGGGTCGGCCTCTTCATCGGCGGCCGGCCGACCGTCGTGAACCCGTCGATCAAGCAGCAGGGGATCGCCCCGGGCACGGCCCTCAGAAGCGCGGCGATCGCCACGAACTGGTCAGGGTCGGCGTATGCGCTGAGCTTCAGCATCTCGGGCGACACGCTGCTCACGGCCTACGACGCGTCGTTCGGCACCGCCGACGTCATCAATTCGAGTTTTGGCGACAGCGGCGACCGGAGTGGCACGGGCAGTCTTGCCTGGCTTGCCGACGCCTACTCGTTTGGAAATTCCAAGACGACATACGTCGTCAGCGCGGGAAACAGCGGCCCGACGACGAACACGGTCGGCTCGCCAGGGTCGGCCTACAACACGCTCACCGTGGCGGCGTTGAGCAGCGCGAATGCATTCAACACGGTGGCCTCCTTCAGCAGCCGTGGCCCGCAGGCGTTCGGCTACTTCACGTCCGGCACCTACGTGACCGTGCCCGGCGTCCGAGCCGCGGTGGACATCGCCGCGCCGGGGCAATCCCTGACGAGCGCCTTCTACGGTGGGCAGACCGGCGGCAACAACGCGACGCTCGCCGGATCGGTCAACGCCGGCAGCAACCCCACTGCCTATTCCGACGGCATCGCCGGTACGAGTTTCGCGGCTCCGATCGTCGCGGGCGGGGCGGCCCTCGTGGCCAGCGCAGCCAAAACGCTTGCGCCGCTCTCGGGCAACTCCAACGCCAGCCAGAGCATGGTCGTAAAGTCGCTGTTGCTCACGGGGGCCGACAAGACGGACGGCTGGAGCAACGGGCAGGCAAACGTGACGATCGGAGGCACGACGTTTTTGCAGACGACCCAGTCGCTCGACTGGGCTGCGGGCGCAGGGCGGATGAACCTCGACAAGACGTTCGACATCCAGGTGAATGGCCAAGCCGACGTCACGGGCACGACCGGCCTGCTCGGCACCGTGGCCCGGCGGGGGTGGGACTACGGCAGCGCGATCCTGGGGACGAACAACGACTACGTGATCGGCACGGAGTTGACCGGCAATTCGACGCTCACCGCCACGCTCTCATGGATGCGGGCCCGGGACTTCGACGGTACGTCTCTCTACGAGGATGCGCAGGCGAACCTGGGCCTGTCCGTGTGGGCGCTCGATGGCAGCAACAACTTCACGACGCTCATCGCCCGGTCGGCGAGCCAATACAACACCGTCGAGCACCTGTCGTTTCTGCTCCCCGCGACCGGCCGCTACGGCCTGCGTGTGGAGTATGGCTCCAACACGTTCGACAACCTGGGCCAGTGGGGCAGCGCCCTGTTTCCACAGACCTACGGCCTCGCCTGGTCGGCCGTGCCGGAGCCGGCGACGGTCGTGCTCCTCGCCGCCGGGGTCGTGTTCGGCCTCGCGTCTACCAGCGGCCCTCGACGGCCAGGCCGCCGAGGTCTGCCATCGGCAGCGGCACGACGCTGACCTCCATTCCCGCGAAGTGCATCTCCGTGCCGCTCACGGCCCGCGAACTCGCCCAGGCGAGATACCAGCCGAGAAAGACCTGCGACGGAAAGTGGGAGTCGGTCGTCATCCGCGAGAAGCCGACGAATGTCGAGCAGACGTAGAGCGCCCCCTTCGCGACCGGGCTTTCCACCATGTCGGCCGCAGCGAGGAACGGGATCGCGCCCACGAACGCGTGGCCACTCACGCCGTTGTCGTCGGTGAACGGTTTCCACTGGCTGCCGGCCGAACTGAGGTCGCTCGGTCGTGAGGCGCCCGTCGCCAGCTGCAGAAAGTAGACCGGCGGCGCCCCCACGATGAACATCCGCAGCGACCGTGAGCCCCACTCGCCGACGATGTCCGCGCCCGGCCGACCCTCGAGGGCCAGGCCGACGAGGCCGGCGGCCCCGAATACGCCGAGCGCGTAGCGGCCCTCGCCGATGTCCTTGCAGTCCGCGAAGAAGGTGCCGAGGTCGGTCGGCACGACGCTCCGCTGCCAGGCGGCCTGCATCGTGGTGTCGAAGCCGGTGTTGGCCATCAACGCTCCGGCGCCGAACGCCGCCGTCAGGCAGACGAGGCCATCGCACGAATAAAAGTTGCGATAGTCTTCGAGCACCTTGTAGCCAAAGCGGGCCGCCCGTGGATACCTCGCGCGGGCCCATGGCGGCTCGTTGCGCGGCGCGAGCATTCCCGGGCCGTCGAGCGGCGGAAGGGCATATACGGGATCGCTCGTCGGCGCCATGCGGGCGGCGAGCATCGTCGTGATGTTGTCGGTCGCGCCGGGCGCAGCGTCGGTCTGCCACCCGCCCGTGAGCGTGATCTCGCCCGGGCCGCGATCGGCGGTGAGGTCGGCGATCGACTGGGTTTCCACAATCGCGTCGATCCACGCGCCCTCCGCCGCTGGCATCACCCGCACCACCACGCGCTGCCGTTGAGGTGACCAGGCCTGGGACGGGAGAGGCGACGATCCCGGCGGCGTCTGTCCAGCCGACGGCGGCTCCACCCACGCCGACTCGATCAGGCCTTCGCGGGGCGGCGTGGCTGCGAAGTCGGGCTCGATGATCCGCACGATCGGCCAGTCGGCCGCGACGGTGGCCAGCGTCTGCTTCCAGAGCGTGGCCCCGTCGGGGCTTTGGAGAAACATGCCACCGGATTCCGCCGGCGCGCGAGATGTTTCGCCGCCGAGGGCCGCACCCCACAGGCAGGTTGCCGCCCAGGCAAGCAGCATCAGCGCGCAGGCCACGCGCAGGTGCGCGTGCCGCGCCACCGCGTCGGCAACTCTGGGGTCGGTCGCTGGCATGGGAGGGGGGAGACTGTCCCAGCCCCGGCCGCTTCGGGCAAGGCGAAAATCAGCGGGCTGGAGCCTCGATGAACACCTCGACCTGCTGCCCGACGAACAGCGGCGGCCGGCCGGCCGGATCGCAATCGTAGATCACCTGCAAGACCCGCGTGTCGACCCTCTCGGTGTTGTCGCCGGTGAGCGACTTCTTGGGGACGACGAACGGCTCCACCCGCACGAACGCCAGTGGATAGCGTTCCTGCAGGCTGCCGCGCGGCACCGCCGACGCCGCCGCGCGGCTGTCGAACCGCGGGATGTCGAACTCGTCGATGTCGACCCGCACATGGAGACGCTCGATGTTGCCGACCATCACGAGCGGCTGTCCCGGCGGGGCACCGACGTATTCTCCCGGGCGCACATTGACCTGGAGCACGCGCCCCGAAACGAGCGACCGGACGACGAGCCGATCGAGATTGGTCTCGATCTTCGCCACCTCCGCCTCGGCCGTGGACACGCCGGCGCGGGCGACGTCGAGGTCGTATTCCCAGGAGCCGGCGGTGAGCAGCGCGAGGTCGGCTTCCGTCTTCTCGAGACCCGCCTTCGCGGCGGCGAACGCCTCGCGCCGGGCGACCAATTCCTGTTCCGTCGTCACCTTGCGGGCGAATGTCTCTTCGGCGCGACGCAGGGCGTCGGTCTCGCGGACGACCGCGGCCCGGGCCTCGCTGACCTGCGCTGCCACGACCGGAATTTTCTCCTTGCGGGGCTCCGCCTCGAGCCGCAAGAGTTCGCTCCGCGCCTGCGCGACGGCGGCCCGCTTCACCGCCAGGTCGCTGCGCAGTTCGCGGTCGTCGAGCCGAAACAGCGGCGTGCCTGGCTGCACCTCGTCGCCCACCGTCACGAGCACCTCGACGACCACGCCGGGCGTCGCCGAACCCACGGCGATGTTTTCCGTCTGGGCTTCCACCACGCCCGCGGCGGCGACGGCATCTGCAAAGGGATTCGTGGCCGGCGCGAGCGGTGGCGACGGATTCCCCAGCACGACGCGATTCTTCCACACGAACCAGCCGGCGAAGGCGAGCAGGCCGAGCGCCACCAGCGGCAGCACCACCTGCGTGACGATATCCGCCACCGTCCGCGGGCGTTCGCGGCGCTGCGCGGTTGTGACAGAAGTGGAAGATGCGTCGGGAGTCGCCATGGCCATCCGAAAGATCGTAGGGGAAATTCCTCAGGCCTGCGAGACGTGCGGGCCCGAGGTCACCGACTCGATCCGCCCGTCCTCCATCGAAGCGATCCGATCCGCGAAGGAATAGACGCGCGAATCGTGCGTCACGACGATCACGGCCCGATCGGGCTGCACGGCGATCCGCTGGATGAGCTCCATCGTGATCCGGCCGTTTTCGGCGTCGAGCGCACTCGTGGGCTCGTCGCAGACGAGCAGCCGCGGCTCGTGCACGAGCGCCCGGGCGATCGCCACCCGCTGCTGCTGGCCGCCGGAGAGCTCGCTCGGCAGGTTTGTGAGCCGGTCGCCCAGGCCGAGATGGTCGAGCACGCCGGATGCCGCCTCGACGGCCGCTTTGCGCTTCCAGCCGGCGATCAAGAGCGGCACGGCTGCATTCTCGGCGGCGGTCAGCGCCGGCAGCAGGTTGTATGCCTGAAACACGAAGCCCACGTTGTCACGCCGAAACCGCACCTTGCGGCCGTTCGACATCGTGGCGAGGTCGTTTCCGAGCACGTTGACGACGCCGGCGGTCGGCTCGAGCGTGCCGGCCACGATCGACACGAGCGTCGTCTTCCCGCAGCCGCTGGGCCCGACGAGCATCAGGAGCTCGCCATACGGCACGTCGAGGTCGACGCCGCGAAGGGCCCGCGTGAGCGAATCCCCCGAGCCGAAATCCTTCGTGACTTCACGGCAGTGCACGGCAAGTTCAGTGCCACGCAACTCGTTTTTTTCAATGCTGCTCATGCCTATCCCCGGAACACGATTGCCGGGTCGACGACGAGCACCTTGCGGATCGAGAGCAGGCTGGCGAGGAGCACGATCACGAGCACGGCCGCCGCCGTGAGCGCGAGCACCTGCCAGGGCATGAAGAACGAGAGCCGCCCGAAGCCCTTCGTGGCGACGCCGAACAGCGCCGCGAGCCCCACGCCCACGCCGTAGCCCAC
>CAZDTC010000088.1:0-7991 GCA_964508125.1 uncultured Candidatus Kuenenia sp. | reverse complement strand
GCGGGGCAGGGGGGCGGCCGGCGCAGCCGGGCGAGCAGCCGCTCGTCGACAAGCTCTCCGAGCTGAAGATGATCCGCTCGCTGCAGATGCGGGTGAACACCCGCACGAAGCGGTTTGCGCAGTTGCTCACCGACGGCGTCGAACGGCCGGAGGAGCCGGAGCTCCTGCGTGCGATCGAGCGGCTCGCGGAGCGGCAGCACACGATCGAGCGCGCCGCACACGACATCGTCACCGGCCGCACGGAGTGATGCCGGCATGTGGGGCAACCGTCCCGGTTGCCAATCGGCCCCAACTCTCGGCAAGCGAGACGCTTGCCCCACAGGGACCGCCTCCGTGCCAAAAGCGTTCAGGGCAGGTATGATTACGGTTGTCGCCGGAGTGCATTCGCGGATGAATTCGAGGGTTCCAGCCGCCGGGTGGGTCGTAGCGGCGGTCATCGGCTGCTTGCTCGGCGTCGGGCCTGCGGTGGCCGAGGTCGGGCGAGCCGATGCGAGCCGTGATCTCGAGCGGCCGCCCTCGTGGAGCATCCCTTCGAGCGCCGACGTGCAGGCGCGGCTCACGGCCTGGCTCGATGCAGCGGCGGCGCCGGCCGAGGCCCGTGCGGCGGCTCTGGCCGTGTGGAACGATGCGGCGGCCACGCCCGATCTCCTCGACCGCGTCATGGCTGCCTGCGCCGCCGTCGATCCGCGCTGCGCGGCGCTCGTGCAGGATCTGGATGCCGATCGGGAGTGGCTCGCGGCGCCAGGCATCGATCCGTTCGTGCTCGACACGGTGAAGCTCTGGCTGGGCCGGGAGTGCGTGCGGCTCGACCGCTTCGACGACGGGCTCGCCCTGCTCGCCGATCTCGATCTGGCCACCGCGGTCGATCCTGCGGCGCTCCTCTTCCATCGGGCCGCCTGCCAGCACTGGTTGCTGGAGGCCGATGCGTCCGTCGAGTCGCTCGACCGGCTGCTCGAACGGGCCGGGGAGATTCCCGTGCGCTACGAGCGCGTGGCCCGACTGCTCCGGGCCGACATCGCGGCGCTCGAGGAGGAATCGCTCGACCATATCGCCCGCCGGATGCGCGACGTGACGCGACGGCTCGATCAGGGCCGGGCCGGGCCGCGGACGCGGGCCGTGCAGGACGGCGTGATCGAGTCGCTCGACAAACTGATCTCGAAGCTCGAGGAGCAACAGCAGCAGTGCCAGTCGAGCGGCGGCGGTGGCGGCGGGGCCGCGGGCCGGGGCGGCCAAGGCAAGCCGATGGACGATAGCCGGATCGCCGACGGCAAGGGGCCCGGCGAGGTGACGCGCCGCGACCTCGGCGGCACCGACGGCTGGGGCAACCTGCCGCCGCACCAGCGCGACGAGGCGCTCCAGCAGATCGGCCGCGAGTTTCCGGCGCACTACCGCGAGGCGATCGAACAGTATTTCAAGCGGCTGGCAGCGGGGGCGGACACTCCGTAGCCGCCCGTGTGCAGGATCAACACTCGACTGCGCCCCCCGTCGCTGACGCGCTTCTGGCGCGAGATCGTTGTGACGCTCGCGGCCGTTCTCGCCGCGGTGCCGGCGTCGGCGGCCGGGCTCGACGTGCGGGTCGAACTCGCCGACGGCACGATTGAAACGGGTCGGCTCACCGGCATCTCCGCCGCGTCCGTTGACCTCGCCGGCGAGGGCACGGCGACGCGTGCGCTGCCGCTCGACCGCGTGCGCACGCTCGCGCGGAGCGACGCGGGAGGCGACGCCGGCTCGGGCCGGGTGCGGCTTGCGCTCACCGACGGCACCGTGCTCGACGGCGACGAGTTTTCATGGCAGGGCACGACGGCGACGCTCGCCACGGCGTCGGGAAACATCGAGCTGCCGCTGGGGCGCGTGAAATCGGTCGAGTGGCGCGCCGATGGCCGGGCCGAGTGGGTCGGGTCGGTGCCCGAGGGCACCGCGAGCGACCTCGTCGTGGTCGGCAAGCCAGAAGGGTTTGAATTCGTGGAGTGTGCGATCTCCGCGATCAGCCCCGACACCGTCACCGTCGTGCTCGACGAGGAGACGATTCCGGTGAAGCGGTCCAAGGTGATCGGGCTGCGCTGGCTCCGATCCGATGCCGGAGCCGCGCTCGGCCGCACGGTGGTCGACGTCGTGGGCGGCAGCCTGCGGGCCGACTCGGTCACGTGGACCGACGCCGGGCTCGTGCTCGACGCGACCGACGCCGAGCGAAAGGCCATCCTGCCGGCGAGGGCGCTCGCGGGGATCGACTTCGCCGCCGGCCGCACGACGCGGCTCGTCGCCGTGGCTCCGGAACAGCTCGAGGTGGAGCCCTTCTTCGGGGCGCTCGGAAGCATCGAGGGCCTCTCCCGCTCCTTCGCGCCGCGGCCCGTGCCCGCCGTCGATCGGGCGAGGTCGGCACTCGTCATCCGGCCACGGACGGTGGCCGTGTGGCGGATTCCATCGGGAGGGCGTCGGTTTCGGGCGCGGCTCGCGAGCGTCGCCGGCGCGGGGCCGGCGACGGTGAGCATCTCCGTGGATGACCGGCACGTGTTCGAGCAGGTCGTGTCGGGCGGGGAAGCGACGCCCGTCGATCTCGATCTCGCCGGCGGGCGGCGGCTCGGCGTGACGGTCGATTTCGGGCCGGCCGGGGCGCTCGCCGGCGCGGTGCGACTCGAGGAGCCCGTGATCGAGCAATGAATTGTGCATGCCGTTTCATCTCGTGGTCTCGGATGAGCATCGGGCTCGGAGCGCTCGTGGTCGCGATGCTCCAGGCGGAGTTGCCCGCGGCCGAGGTGCCTGCGCCGGTGCTCTCCGCCGAACGGGAGCGGATCGCGGCGATCGCTCGGGCGTCGCAGACCGCCGTCGCGATCTTCGCCGGCGAGGCGGGAGGCGGATCGGGCGTGTTGATCAGCCCCGACGGCTACGCCCTCACCAATTTCCACGTCGTGCAGCCTGCCGGAATCGCGATGAAATGTGGGCTCTCCGACGGCCGCGTGTATGACGCCGTGCTCGTCGGCCTCGACCCCACCGGCGACGTGGCCCTCGTCAAGCTCGTCGGCCGCGACGACTTTCCATTCGCCGAGCTGGCCGACAGCGATCTCGTGGAGGTGGGCGACTTCTGCTTCGCAGCCGGCAATCCCTTCCTGCTCGCCACCGACCTCAAGCCATCGATCAGCGCGGGAATCGTCTCGGGCGTGCATCGCTACCAGTTTCCGGCCGGCACGATCCTCGAGTATGCCGACTGCCTCCAGGTCGACGCCGCCATCAACCCGGGCCACTCGGGCGGCGGGCTGTTCGACGAGGCGGGGCGGCTGATCGGCGTCAACGGCCGCGCGTCGTTCGAGAAGCGCGGGCGCGTGAACGTGGGCGTGGGCTATGCGATCTCGGCGAACCAGCTGCGAAACTTTCTCGGATTCTTGAAGGGCGGCCGGCTTGTCGACCACGCCACGCTCGGAGCCACGGTCGCCACCGACGACGACGGCCGGGTGGTCGTGTCCGACATCCTCGAGTCGTCGGATGCCTACCGGCGCGGGCTGCGCTACGACGACGAGATCGTGGCGCTCGCCGGCAGGCCGGTGCGCACGGTGAACGCGCTCAAGAACGTGCTCGGGACGCTGCCCGCGGGGTGGCGGGTGCCGGTCGTGTTTCGCCGCGCGGGCCGCCGGATGGAGATTCTCGCGCGGCTCGAGGGGCTGCACCGCCCGACCGAGCTCGCCCGCCTCGTCGCTGCGGAGGAGGCCGAGCAAAAGGGGCCGCCGTCGCCCGATGGCGCGCCGCGGCCGGCCACGCCCGCGCCCGTCGTGCTGCCCGACGCGGTCAAGGATCTCTACGAAGCGCGGAATGGCTTCACGAATCATCGATTCAACCTGCTCGAGCGCGACCGCGTGGCGGTGGGGATCGCCGCGGCAGCCACGTGGGCCACCCCGGCCGCGGCCTGGGTGATCAGCGGCCGTCTGGAGACGGGCGCGCCGTTTCGGATCGTGCTTTCCGACACCCGCGGGCTGATCGACCTGCCCACCGGCACGACCGACGTGGATGCCACGGGTGAACTCGATGCCGACCCGAGCCCGCCCGGCAGCGGTGGGCTGCTCGCGGCGCTGCTGCTCTGGCGGCGGCTGGTGATCGCCGGCCCCGAAAAGCTTGGCCGCACGAGTTACTGGGGCACGCAGCCGCGGGATCCGGCCGCGCTCGACGCCGCCGGTGCCGCGGACCTGGTCGACGTGCTCGAGACCGCGGCGGCTGCGGTCGAGGCGCGGTTTGCGGTGGCCGACGACGGTGGCGTGATCGGGATCGAACTCTGGCCCGCGCCCGATGCGGATCCGTGCGAGGTACGTCTGGAGCCTCGTCCCGCCGGCCAGCCCGGCATGCCCGCCGTGATCGAAGTGCGGCACGGCGACGCCCTGTTCGGCAGATTTTTCGTCGAGGAATTCCAGTTCGAGCCCGTCGCTCCGGAGCCCGTGGGGGAGACCTCATGACAAGCCCCGTTGGCAACCCGTGCGCCCGAGCCGCGGTCGGCCGAACCCTCGCCGCGATTGCCCTCGCGTGGTCCGCAGGCGCGGCGGTCGCCGGCCACCCGGTGGAGACGATCGCAGCGGCGGCACGCAAGGTGGTGAAGGTGTATGGCGCGGGCGGCGTGCGCGGGCTCGAGGCGTATCAGAGCGGCGTGCTCGTCGCGCCGGAGGGGCATGTCGTGACCGTGATGAGCACGGTGCTCGACGCCGACGAGATCGCCGTGGTGCTCGACGACGGGCGCCGGTTTCGCGCGACGCTCAAGGGGATTGATCCACATCGTGAGTTGGCGGTGCTGACCCTCGACGCTGAGGAACTCCCGGCGTTCGTTCTCGACGAGACCGAGCCGCTCGGCGTGGGCAGCCGGATCCTCGCCCTCTCCAACCTCTTCGGCGTGGCGGTGGGAGACGAGCGGGTGAGCGCGCAGCATGGCGTGATCGCCGCGTTCGTGCCGCTCGCAGCCCGCCGCGGCGCCTACGAGGCACCCTTTCGCGGCGACGTCTACATCCTCGACTGCACGACCAACAATCCTGGCTCGCCCGGCGGCGCGCTCGTCGACTGGCAGGGGAAACTCGTGGGCGTGCTCGGCAAGGAATTGCGGTCGGCGGCCAGCGGCGTGTGGCTGAACTACGCCCTGCCGACGGCGGAGGTGGCCCGCAGCTATCGCGACATTCTTTCCGGCCAGGCGATCGCGCCGCCTCCGGCCGACGCACGGCCGGAGGCATTCGATCCGCTCGCGCTCGGCGTGGTGCTCGTGCCCGATCTGCTCGACAAGACGCCGCCGTTCGTGGAGTCGGCCCGGCCCGGTTCGGCCGCGGCCCGGGCGGGCCTCGAGCCCGACGATCTGCTCGTCGCCGTGAACGGCCGGGCTGTCGCCTCGCGGGCCGCGGTGCGGCAGGCGCTCGCGCTCGTCGGCGAGGGGGATGCCGTGCGGGTCGCGGTGGTGCGCAAGGGTGTGATCGTGGAGTGCGATTTGGGGCCGCGGCCGGCTGGAGCGGCTCCATGAAGCCGGCTCGCATGCTAAGCATGGTCGGCGTGGCGGGGCTCGTCGCGCTTGCATGGTGCGACGCACCCGCCTTGGCCGACGATCCCGGGCTCGAGGAGCAGGCTTTCAAGGCGGCTGTCGCCCGGGTGGCTCGCGCCGTCGTGCGGATCGAGCCGGCGGGGGCATCGACCGTTGAAGTGAACGCTGCGGCGGAGGCCGCGCCGGCGGCGGGGCCTTCGACCGGCACGGTCGTCGAAGCCGGCGGCTGGGTCGTGACCACGTCGTTCGCCGTGCCGCAGGACGTGGCTCAGGCGATCGTGGTGTTGCCCGACGGGCGCCGCACCGCCGCGCAGGCCGTGGGGCGTGATCTCTCGCGCGGCCTCGTGCTTCTTCAGATCGATGCGGCGATCGCCGCCGAGCTCGCAGTGCCGGAGCCGGCGCCGCGCGGCGAACTCGCCGTCGGGCAGTGGACGCTCGCGCTTGGCCGCACCTGGGATAGCGCCACGCCGAGCGTGGCCGTGGGCGTGCTCTCGGCCACGAGCCGGGCTTGGGGCAAGGCGGTGCAGACCGACGCGTCGGTGTCGCCGGCCAACTACGGCGGGCCGCTCATCGACATCCACGGGCGGGTGATCGGGATCCTCGCCCCGCTCCCGGCCGACACCGCCGGGATGAATTCGGGCACGGAGCTCTACGACGCGGGCATCGGGTTTGCGGTGCCGCTCGACGACATCCTCCGGGCTCTGCCGCAGCTCCGCGCCGGCCGCGCGCTCGCACCAGGCATCCTCGGCATCGGTTATGCGTCGCGCGATCCGTTCACGGCCCCTGCCACGATCGCCACCTGCCGAGCGGGCTCCCCCGCAGCCCGCGCCGGCCTGCGATCCGGCGACACGATCGTGGCCGCTGATGGGCGGGAAGTCACCCGGATCGCCGAACTGCGCAATGTGATCGCCCCGAAATACGCCGGCGACACGGTCGATCTCGTGGTGGAGCGGCCCGACGGCGACAAGAAACAGCGGGTCGAGGCGCAGGCCACGCTCGCCGAATCGCTGCCTCCGTGGCGCCGGCCGATGATCGGCATCGTGCCGGTGCGGGCGGCGGGAGATGGCCCGGCCGCGGGCGAAGGCGTCGAGGTGGCGTGGGTGTGGCCCGACAGCCCGGCGGCCGGAGCCGGCGTGGTGGCCGGCGACAGGATCGTGTCGATCAAGGAGGCCGACGGCGCGGCGCAGGCGGTCAACTCCGCCGCGCTGCTCGCCGGCGCGATCGGGGGCGGCGAGGCCGGCCGAGAGCTCGCGCTCGTGATTCGGCGCCAGGGACAGGAACGCACCGTCAACCTCGCCGCGGTGCCGTTGCCCACGGTCGCTCCGCTCGAGGCCGTCGCCCCGGATCAGCCGGCCGCGGCGCCGGTCACGGAGCGGCTCGAGGCGGCGGAGATCGCGCGGCCGCCGCTCGTCGTCCTGCCGGGGGAGAAGTCGGGTCCGCCGTTGGGAGTGCTCGTCTATTTCGGTCCGCCGCCGGGAGCGGGGCAGGGCCCAGCGGCCCACGAGGCGGCGCAGCCGTGGCTCGAGGCTGCGGCCCGCCATCGCGTCGCCGTCGTGCTCCCCACGGCGGCCGATCCGCAGCGCTGGGGTCGGGAAGACATCGCGGGGGTGGCCCGCGCCCTCGACTCGCTGCGGTCGCGCCGGCCCGTCGACGCGACGCGGGTCGCAGTCGCGGGCCGAGGCCCGGGCGGTGCGTTCGCCTGGCTCGTCGCCGACGCGCTCGGGCCGGGCGTGCGCGGCGTGGCCTCGATAGACTCCGGCCTCCCGCGACAGGCGGTGGTCGAGCCGACCGAGCCGGGGCGCAGCCGCTGGGTGCTCTTCGGCGCGGCGCTGTCCGCCACGGCGGCGAAGATCGAAACCGACCGCGCGGCGCTCGACGCGAAGGGCTATCAGGTGGGCCTGTTGCCGGATGTGCTCGGCGACGCGGTGCCCGCCGAAGAGCTCTGCCGCTGGGTCGAGGCCCTCGGGCTGATGTAAGACTGGCGGCGTTCGGACGCAGAGGATGACCGACCCTCCAATCGTGTTGCTCGACGAGCACATCGTGGTCGTCGACAAGCCGGCCGGGATGCCGAGCGTGCCGGCCCGGACGCCGCTCGATCCGCCGAGCGTGGTCGAGCGGCTCGCCGCCAGAATCGGCGCCGTGGAGGCGGTGCACCGGCTCGATCGCGACACCTCGGGGCTGCTCGTGCTCGCCCGCACGCCCCACGCCCGGGCCGCGCTCGGGAGGGCGTTCGAGCACCGGTACGTGCAGAAGACCTATCTCGCGGTCGTCACGGGAGGAATGCCGGCGGATGCAGGCACGATCCATCTGCCGCTGGCCGCCGATCCCGATCAGCCGCCCCGGCAGCGGGTCGATCCGATCCTCGGTCGCCGGGCCGAGTCGCGCTGGCGGCGGCTTGCGGAAGCGGCGGACGGCGGTCGCCGGCTCACGCTCGTCTCGCTCGAGCCGATCACCGGCCGCTCGCACCAACTGCGGGCCCATCTCGCGTGGCTCGGGG
>CAZDTC010000087.1:1476-8057 GCA_964508125.1 uncultured Candidatus Kuenenia sp. | reverse complement strand
CCTTGGATAACCGTCGTGCCTCTCGCGGTTGGCGAGGGGTTTCTGAACCGACCGGTGAGTCCGCCTTGCCGCCCCGCGACAAGGATTTCGTTCCGGTCGATCCGCCCTGCCGACTCGGCAGGGCGTTTTGTTTCCCGGGAAGGCAACGCGCCTTCTCGGGATGGTCGTCATGGCAGCCGTGGCCGCAGCCACAGCCGCGCGGTTGATCCGGGTCGACCGGGAGGCCGCCGGGCATCGGCAGGCCGCTACCGGTCCGCAAGGCGCACGGCAGCGGGCGGTTGCCGAAGGCGATGATGCCGCCCTTCAGCTTCCGCACCCGGCGGCCGTTGAACCTGCCCTCGCGAAACGTGAGCCCGATCCGCACGCCGAGATCATTCAGCAGCCGCGGCATGTCCTCTCGGGCGACAGGATCGGCACAGATCGCCTGAACTTGGTCGAGCAAGGCAAGCGCCTTCTGAACCTCGGCCTCCACGTCGAGCTGCTCAGAGCGGATGGGCAAGCGGGCTGCGACTTCCGCGAGCGTCTTCTCACGTTCGGCGAGTTCAACGCGAAGGTCACGCAGGGCAGAATGCAGCATCGCCCGCACGTCATCGTCCTCGGCCTCGAGGATTCGCCGCGGGGCCTGCTCAACTTGTCGGCGGAGCTTTTCCACCTGCCCGTGAATCTCGGCGTGCATGGCTTCCTCGGGCGTCTGTGGCTGGCCGCCCGCCGCCCGGGCCCGAGCCTCGATCGCGGCACGAAGCTTTTCAGCCCCGCCGGCCCGCTTCACGGTGGTCACGATCGTCCGCAGCGTGAACTGGAGGAGGCTCTCGGCATCGACCGTGTTGTGGTGGCAGTCCTGTCCCTGCGACTTCATGTATGCACCGCAGCGGTAGATCGGCCGACCGGTGCCGCGGTCCTTGCGGACGGTGCCATACATCACGGAGCCGCAGCCTTCCGTCAGGTCAAAGACCCGAACCGCGAGGGGATAGGCACCGGGATCGGACGCCTTCCGCTTGCCGGCCTGCGAGCCGGATCGCTCCTTCAGCTTCTGCTGCAACCGTTCCCAGCGGCCGCGGTCGAAGTGGGAAAACTCACCGGCACTGGCCTCGATCCAGATCGAGCGGTCGTTCTCGAGGACCTTGCCCGAGCCATCCGGCCGCAGTTCGTCGTGGGCGACGGGCCGCGGACCGTCGCGGCTCACGCGGTAATGGACGCCCTCGCTGTAGCGGCCGTAGATCTTGACGCCAGTGATGATCGCGTTGCCGGCGAGCGTCTTGACAGTGTTGTGATTCCAACTGCCGGAGACCGCACGCTCGATGCCGTTGTCACGGCGAGTTCGGCCGGCGTCTGGCGACGGGATGCTAAGCCGGTTGAGCTCGTTGGCCACCCGCTTGTAGCCCCAGTCGGCTTCCAGCCATTCGAGAATGCGAATCCAGATCGCGATCTTTCGCTCGTCATTCGGCAGGAAGCGAACATGGCAGCCCTTCTTCTGGACCTCGACGTTGTCCTCCAGTTCTTGAATCGTCTCACCGGTTCGGGCGTCGCAGAGGAATCGGCCGAAGCCGTAGGGCGGCCGACCGCCCGTGCTATAGCCCTCCGCGGCCCGCTGCGTCTGCACGAGCACGATCCGCTCCGAGAGCTTGCGGCTGAACTCGCCGCTCTCGTGATAGCCGAAGAGCGACATGGCCGTCTGGCCGAGCGCTGACTGCCCCGTGGTCGACGGATCGATCACGCCATCCGACATCACGAGCGTGACGCCCATGAGCCGCAGGTCGCGCTCGATCACCATCATGTCGACTGGATCTTTCGGACGGCCGAACCGGTCCCGCTTGAAGACGAACAGGTGCGAGATGGAGTTGTCGCCTTTGAACTCGGCGAGCATGGCGTCGAAGGCCGGCCGCTTGGTCTTGCTGCCGCTGGTGGCATCGTCGAGGTAGATATCCTTGTAATAGGTCAGCCGATGGAGCTGCATGTACTTCAGATCGTCGAGTGACGCACGGAGCGGAATCCCGTACCGCTTGGCCGCGTCGATAGCCCATTGCAGCTGCGTCTCGAGCGACGATTCTTGGGCGGACGTGCTGCGGCGCAGGTAGACGCGAGCCCAGCCTTTGATTCGGACGGTCATCGGACTGCCTCCTTTCCGTGAGCACGATCGCGGTGCCGCCAAGCGAACTCTGCCAGCGCCTCGACCAGTTGCTCGATGTCGCCATCGCCATCCCACTCGATGGCGATGTCGCAGTCGAGATGCTCGCGGGCGACGGGCGAACAGGTGACGTGCCACGTCCGGAGAAGCGACACCATTGCCTCGGTGCCGTGCTCTCTGCCGGCGAACGCTCGTGGCCCCTGCCGCAGCCGATCGATGGACTGCGAAATCAGGTCGTCAACCGTGAGCCCGTCTGGGTGGCTCCATTGCACAACACCCGCGTCCTGCCATTCCCGAAATTGCAGCAACGCGCCAAGTTCGAGGAGGAACTGTGGCGGCAGGCGGAAATTTGGCCTGCCGTCGTCGCGGGTCAGTCCAAGGGCTCCGAAGAACGCCGCGACGAGAGCCGCGGCGTGATCCATCTGCCGCAGGATCGCGGCTATGTAGGCGACCACCTCGGGGCTCTTCGAGGTGCTCGACGGCTGCGTGGGCAGAGGCGTGGGAGATACAGCAGGTAGCTTCATGTCTCGCTCCTTGAGACGGGTGTCGATCCATCGGTCCGTTACCGAAGCCTCTATTGTCCCAAGTGGGGTTTCCAAAACCAAACAATTTCCTCCGTCATTTCAGGCTGGTTTTCAGGCCAATAACCGGGGCCGGGCCTCAGGCGCCCGGCCCCGGCGTTGGCGTCATAGGGTCACCGCTTCGGCGGGCGGCCCGCGTCAGGCGGGCCACGCCGTGCAGCGATGATCCGGCGGGCAATCAGCTCCGCCAGTAGTTTCCGGAACCGCACGACTTTGCCTGCCCGGTAGGGCGGATTGGCATCGATGCGATCCTTCGGTTCTTTGCGGTCGTCGTCGGGTTGGTGGTTTCCGTTTGTGGAATCAGCGTTGGACATGAAAGGTTCTCGGTCGGTGAAAACAAAAACCGGCGGCGTGCCCGGAAGCCGCACTGGCTCCCTGTCGGCACGCCGCCGGCGTGGGATAGGCCCGGGCGATCATGTCGCCCGGGTGGAATCAACGGCCGGCTTCAGGAGCCGAGCAGCCGCACGTCGTGCATGAGGCTGTCGAGCATCCGGCCGGCGTGGGAAACAAGCAGTGCCCGCACGAGCGTCGGGCACTTGGCATAGGGCACGAACCGGGGTGCCAGATCGACTGGCTCGCCGTAGGGTCGGTTCGCGTGCTCGTGGTATTCGTTCGCGTCCCAGATGACGGCGCCGACGCCACCGGGCATCACGATCGCCGCCTGATAGACGACGAAGTCATCGGTGAAGGCGCTCGACACGCCCGTCGGCCGGCAATAGACGCTCGGCCCTTCGATCTGAAAATCAACCATCCCCACCGCTGCGAGCTTGTCGAGTTGCTCGTTGATGCTGGGGACCGTGGACTCCGCCTCGTCGAGGCTGGTCCGAATCTTCGCCGCGAGCCGCGAGAGTTCCGCGGCCCGCTGCTGGAGAACATCGTGCATGACACATTCCTGTAGAGAACGTGACCGATAGAAGTACGGCCACCAAGGAATATGCCGTGATTACGCGGTGAATTTAGGCACTATGCATTCGCCGGCCGTCGGTTCCCGCGCGTCGCGGTGGCTCGCCGTGCTCGAAATTGCCGCCCGTTCACTACAACCTGCGTGCGATCAAATTGGATTGCCATGATTACGCAACAACCCGGCACCGCACTAATCTCCTTCCACCTCCACGACTCTGTCGTTCTTTTTGACGTAGCTATCCACCTCCGCGAGCGGTGGCGCATGTCGAGAGTCTGCCGCCCTAAGGGTTTCCGGCGTCGCCTTTCCGCCGACTGCGCTGAATACATCACCATGAAGTTCCATAAAGGTGGCAAAACTAGGGATGCCTCTCACTCGAAATGTTCGGCATATCGAAATGCGAGGCCTAACCTCGTATGCCTCAACGCGGACTTTTTCCCGATCAATTACATCAAGCTGTGCGCCGGTTTCCGGATCCGTCACTACGATCGGTTCTGCTGCTAAGACGGCGAACTTCTGCCCCTTGCGCACTCCGTGCTCTGCCCCAATATTGATGACGAGTTCGCGCGCCGTCAGTATCTCGGCAACGCGCCCCTCGCACTTTGCTCTATCTGATCTCGTCATCGGTCTCTCCATCTTTGTGCAAGAAAACTGCAACCATCGTTGCCGACACTCTCGTTTCCGCTGCACCGTTTCTTCGAATAAGCCCCTCCCACACCGGGTCGATGCTGCCATCGACCGTGGCGTGATAGCCCTCGCCCGCTGGGCACGCGACGACAACCAGTCGCCCCATGAGCATCCCTTCCTCCTTGTCTATGACGACACATCGGTCCCCTTCGTGCACGCTAAACCCTCGTTTTCGCCGAAGCCGTATCGTTAACTTGTCGCCAAATACATAACACGCCTCTATGGCCAAACTACGCCGATCGTCTCGGTCTCTAGTTAGCTCCGCGATGGCTGCCTGTAGATTCTGTTTTTCGGCTTGCAGGTTCTCTGTTTGCTCGAAGAGGTACGGATAAGCCACGGCCCGCTGAAACAGCACGCCCACGGTACGCGCTGCTGCCAGTAACGGCCGGAGCAGAAATGGGGTGCAAAAACAGAAAGCGGCCAAGGTGATTCGTCTTTCAATTGATACAGCCGCAAGGCTCGGCATCCACACAGGCAGGAGCCCGAACAGAACTCCCGCTGCCGTGAGCGCCCAACTAGACTCCGGCAAGAACTTGCTTGGCAGAGCCAACCGCTTGTATGGGATATCCTTCATTGAGCAGTCGCTCTTTACGTCAATGCATGTGCACGCCGTGCGCCCATGCCAAGTTTAGCGTTACTCGTCTATTGGGATGTTTGCCCCGGTCGCCGAGATCCTCTATTTACAACTCTGAAAGTTCCGACAAGCTTTCACGCGATTGGTCGCCTACGCACCATCTCGGCTTTTCTCTTGTGCAGACCACCGGCCTGAGGTCTTTGAAGACCACGCCTATGGCCAAATCGCGGGATTTACTGCTGGGATGGCTCTACCTGCTTGAACGACCAAGTCACGCATAAATCAAGTGGTCACAGACTTGTTATTGAGCAGCTGTGCATCTTTCCGGCAACGGATTGGTGCGCCGAGCCTTTGCAAGTCGGGGCGACGAATTGTGGTGGCCCCGCGGTGAAGAGTGACGAGCTGAACGCATTGCAAACGAACGTCGCCGCGTCGCGTCGTGCTTCCGCCAGCCGGGCACGTAGGCCGTCATGAGGGCACGGAATAACCGGCCGTGCTTCGCCACCCGCAGGTGCAGGAGCTCGTGGACGATCACGAAGTCCTGAAAACCCGGCTTTTCTTCGGCGAGATCGAGGGCGAGCGTCACCGTTCCTGCCGACGAGCATGAGCCCCACTTCCGGCGCATTTCCTGCACGCGGATGACGCGGGGCTTCACCCGCATGCGAACCGCCCACGCCTGCGCTCGGCGACGTAGGGCCTGTGTTGGCGATAGCCCCGTCTTCATGCGTCCTCCGGCACGAGGAGCTTGACCGCAAGGTCGACCACGCGGGCCCGCTCGGCAGCCGGAAGCTTCATGAGCGGCGGATACAGGCCCGCCCGCACCAGCCGCCTCTCCTCCGAGTTGTCGCGGGCGTTGGGGTAACGGGCCATCAGCTCGGCGGCCTTCGCCGCGACCACATTCGGGTCGATGCCGGCCGCCCGCACGGCTGGATCTTCGCGGAGCAACCACGCGACGCTGAATGGCCCGGCAGGCAGGCCGCTTTCACGAGCGGCCCTCATGGCCGCATCCTTCTCGCGGGCCAGCGCCGCCAGTTGATCCATCGCCGCCAGCCCCGACGTCGTCCGATCCTCCATGTCTTTCAGGATGCGCTCGGCGCGGTCCTTCAGCGGCTGGAGCACCGGGGCGGCGGCCGGATCGTCATCGATCTCCTTCTGGAGCGCACGGACGAGGTTGTAGACCTTGCCCTCGTCCGGCCCCTCCTCGTCTCGGAGGGACGCGAGTGTCTTGACGTCGAAGGTGATGCTTTTGGTCAGCCGGCCGAGCCCGTGCTGCTCAGCACTTTGCTGAACGAGCTCTCGGGTCTTGTAGGCCAAGTCGGCCAAGAACCCGACCCGGGCTGCGTAGGCGTTCCGGACGGCGGCATAGAGCTGTGCGAGTCGCTTGTACGTCGGGATGTGATCGCGGAGCGCGGCCGACGGTGACAGGATCTCCCACAGGCTTTCGATCGCCTTGTAGTCCTCGAAGAACTTCTTTCTCGCTTCCGGGTCGAGGAATCGGCCATACACGACCTGCTCCAGCCGTTCGTCGGCACCGCCACCGCCCTCCACCCGCAGGTAGTCGCGCTCGGCGTCGCCGATTCGCTGCAGGAAGTCGTTCTGCAGCACGTCGATGTCCTCGATGACTCCGCCTACGTCCTGCGAGTCGAACTGCAGGGCCTTTTTCAGTTCGCGGAGCACGCCCACGAAGTCCACCACCAGCCCGACTCGCTTCTG
>CAZDTC010000087.1:0-1376 GCA_964508125.1 uncultured Candidatus Kuenenia sp. | reverse complement strand
GCCATCTCGCTGGGGGCCATCACGTGCTTGATGGGCAGCGTGGTTTCATCGGCGATGCTTTCCGCGATCGAATACTTGTCGAGGTAGCCGAGCTCGTCCTGCGTGCCGAAGATCTTGAACGTGCCTTCGCCCTGCGAGTTATTCGCGATTGGCGTGCCCGTGAAACCGATAATCGTGGCGTTCGGCGTCGCAGCCATGAGATAGCTGCCGAGGTCCTTCGCCACCGAACGGTGCGCCTCGTCAATGAACACGAAGACATTCGGCCGGGTGCAGCTGTCCTTCCGGATCGCCTCGAACTTGTGGATCATCGAGATGATGAGCCCACGGAAGTCCCGATCCAGCAACTCCTGCAGCTGCGCCTTCGTGTCCGCACGGGCCACGGGGATGTCCTGCTTCTGCATTTCGCCGAGCAGGCGCTCTACCCAACCTTTGAGCTGGCCTTCAAGCTCGGTTCGATCGACGACCAGCATTACCGTAGCGTTGTTGAACCGGGCCTTGTCCTCGAGGATCAGCCGCGCCGCGGTCAGCAGCGTGAATGTCTTGCCCGACCCCTGCGTGTGCCAGACGAGGCCACGGGTCTTCTTCGGGTCCGCGCACCGCTCGACGATCGCCTTGATCGCCCTTCGCTGGTGCTGTCGGAGGATCGACTTTCGCGTCTCGCCGTCCTGCACATAGAACAGGATCCATTGCTGGAGCGTTCGCAGGAACTCGGTCGGCTCGAAGAAACTCTGCACTGCGAACTTGTAGGTTTCCTCTGGCCCCTCCTTCCACCGTGCCATATCCCGCCGATTGGCGTTCCACGTCACGCCGTACCAGTAGTCGAGCAGGTGCGTGACGTTGAACAGCTGGGGCGAGGCGATCAATTCTGGTGTCTCCTCCTGATACCGCCGTAGCTGCTTGATACCCCGCTCGATGGCGTCGCCGCTCTTGGGATTCTTGTGCTCGATGATCGCCACCGGTATTCCGTTGACGACAAACATCACGTCGGCCCGGTTTCCCTTCCGCGCTGGCGGCTTGATTTTCCATTCCCACGTGACGTGCAGGGCGTTGTCGGCCACGTTCTCGTAGTCAACCATCGTGACGGGCCGATGCCGCTGCTCGGCCTCGTCGTACCATTGCCGCTCTCCGCGGAGCCATGCAAGGGCATCGCGGTTGCCCTCCATCGTCGTCGGCAAAGCGTCGAAGGTTTCGACGATCGACGTCACAGCTGCGTCCGACAGCCACGGATTGAACTCGGCGAGCTTCGCTTCGAGGATGTCTCGGAAAAACTTGCCGGATTCACCACCGCGTTTGCCGACCGCATCCTCCGGCCTGATGGGCTTCCAGCCGATCTCGGCCGCATGCTTGACCATCGGGAACTGGACGGTGCCGGCCTC
>CAZDTC010000086.1:0-8069 GCA_964508125.1 uncultured Candidatus Kuenenia sp. | reverse complement strand
ACGTCTTCGCACCGCAGGCGAGCGCGAGAAGCTGGTGGCCGAGGCAGATGCCGAACAGCGGCACCTTGCCGACAAGCCCGCGCACGGTGTCGACGCAGTAGCCGAGCACCTCGGGATCACCGGGGCCGTTCGAGAGGAACACGCCGTCGGGATTGTGCTTCAGCACGTCGGCGGCTGTCGCCCTGCCGGGCAGCACGGTGACGCGGCAGCCCGTGCTGACGAGGTGCCGGGCGATGTTCCACTTCATGCCGTAGTCGAGCGCCACGACGTGCTTCGTGCCGGGATGCGTCGCGGGCGGAGCAAAATCGCCGCCCACGAGCGGCTGCGGCAGCGGTGTGGCCCAGGCGTCGAGCGGCTCCGTCCAGGCGCGCACCTCTTCGGGCATCACCTCGCGCACGAGGTCGCGGCCCACGAGCGGCGGCGCCGCGCGGGCCATTTCCACGAGCTTCGCTGCGTCGAGCACCTCGCTCGAGAGCACGCCCGTCATCGCGCCGCGGATCCGCAGGCGACGGACAAGGGCCCGGGTGTCGATGCCCGTGATGCCCACGACGCCCGCCTTCGCGAGATAGTGGCCGAGCGTGCCTGTGGCCGTGAAGTTGCTCGGAATCCGGCTGGCTTCGCGGACGACGAAGCCCGCCATCTGCAGGCGGCCGCTTTCGACGTCGGCGGGGTTCACGCCGTAGTTGCCGATCTGCGGCGCGGTCATGGCGAGGATCTGGCCGCGGTAGGAGGGATCCGTGAGGATCTCCTGGTAGCCCGTCATCGAAGTGTTGAAGCACACCTCGCCCGACACGGTGCCCGTCGCGCCGAACGATTCGCCGTGGTAGACCGTGCCGTCTTCGAGCGCCAGCGCCGCGCGTGCCATCGTCACTTCACCTCCGCCGTGATCGCCCCGTCGTCCCCGAGGCGGCCAGCGGCCCAGAGCAGGCCGCGGGTCACGAGCTCGAGGTAGCGGTCGTCGGCCACCGTGTGGTTGTTGTGCCCGAGCGACGTGCTGAAGATCCGCGTCTTGTTCGGGCCGTATTCATTCACCCATGCGACCACCGCCGTCGCCTCCGCCGGCTGCGCCGCGGGATCGGCCTGCTCGCCCGGCTTCGGCGGAACGAGCTGCCGCCCGGTCGCGATCACCTTCGCCGTCGGCAGCACTTGGATGTTGTTGTAAAGCTCCTCATTTGTGGTCTTCCAGTCGGCGAGCGGCTTCGTGATCGGATGCGCGTGGTCGGCAAACGTGATCTCGATCGGCTGCTGGGGGCCGTGGCCCGTCGACTGCAGGCCGAGCATCTCGAACCAGCCGCCGTTTTCAGCGCCCGGCGCGACGGCCTGGCGAAAATCGCCCCACCGGTAGGAGTGCATCGCACAGTGCAGGTTCACGGCCGGCGTCCCGCTGCGATGGGCCGCGAGAATCCGCTCGACGTAGGCAGGGTCGGTGACGTCCGCCGAGCACTCGTCGTGCAGCACCACGTCGTAACCCTTGGCCCAGTGTGGGTTGCCGTAGATCTCGAACGTGGCCTTCGTGGATGTGTCGGGGTTGTACACCACGTCGACCTTCGAGCTGACCCGGGCCTCGATCCCCTTCTTGAGAATCTGCGTCTGCACCGCGTAGTCGTGGCAGCAGCCTCCGGCCACGAGAAGCACCCTGAGCGGCTCGGCCGCGGTGAACTTGGTCGGCTCGGCCGCGGTGGCCAGCGCGGGCAGGGCGGCCGGGAGCAGGGCGATCACCAGCCAAACCAGACGTGTGGGCAGCATTATTTCTTTCTCCGTGAACTTTTCATCGAGATCGTAGCAGCCTGACGCGGCGGTTTCACCCGCGGCGACCGTTTCAGCAGCACGGCGATTTTCCGGCCGGGGGCCGACATCGCCAACGCATCGAGGCGGGAAATCGCCACCCAGCGCTGCGCGGCCCCGGCCTTCTTCAATTTCGGCACGATCCGCTCGCGCACCTGGCACTCGATCGCGTGGTGCGTGACGGTGTACTTGATCGTGCCAAGCCGGCGGCCGACGGCTTTCTTCCCGCGCTGGAAATCCCACAGGCCCTCCCACCACTCGCCCGGCCCCCTCCGCTCCACGAGCACGCGCCCGCCACATCGCACGACGATCACCGTCTCGCGGATCCGCTTGGTGGAGCGGCGCACGACTTTCGCCGGAATGGCGTCGGTGCGCCTCGTCTGCAGCGCGACGCACGCATCTTCCAGGGGGCAGGCCGTGCATCGTGGACGCTCGGGCGTGCAGACGAGCGCGCCCAGATCCATCAGCGCCTGGTTGAACCGGCCCGCGCCGCGCCGCGGCACCACAGCCGCCGCGATCTCCCAGATCGGCTCGTCCCCCCCAGGGCCGTCGAGCGGTCGGTCGTAGCCCGCGAGCCGCGCGAGCACGCGCCGCGAATTGGCCTCCACGATCGGCTCCGGCGCGTCGAACGCAATCGACGCGATGGCTCCCGCGGTGTAGCGGCCGACCCCGGGCAGGCTGCGGAGCCCCTCGGCCGTGCGTGGAAAGTTGCCGCAGAGCTCGGCCACGACCTGCTTCGCAGCCGCATGCAACTGCCTCGCGCGGCGGTAGTAGCCAAGCCCTTCCCAGAGCTTGAGCACCTGCGCCTCCCTGGCCGCCGCGAGCGATTGCACGTCGGGAAACGCGGCGAGGAACCGCTTAAAAAAATCCTTCACCCGCTCGACCTGCGTCTGCTGGAGCATGATCTCGCTCACCCATACGCGATACGGGTCGCGCGACCGCCGCCAGGGCAGATCGCGGCCCACGCGGCCGAACCAGCGCACGAGCGGCTCGGCGATCCCCTCCGGCGCAGCCGGCGCCCGCTGCTGACGAATCCGTCCGTTCCTCACTCGAGCCCCTTGCAATCGGGTTTTCGTTTCGTTCCAACGACACGAGTGTATCCGTCCCATCCGCGGCAGCGGCGCGACGACATGGCCGAAAAACTCAGGCTCCAGGAACACCGCGACGCCTCAGGCAGCATCTGGGAGTTTGTCCACCCGCGCTGCGCCCGCAAGCGGCGCGACGACATGGAGGAGGTGGAGGCGATGGTGGCGGCCGGCGAGACGGAGATCGCCCGCGACGAGCTCGTGTGGCTGCTCTCGGAGTGTCCCGACTTTCTGGAGGCCCATCTGCATCTCGGACTCATCGCCCTCGAAGACGACGATCCCAAGCTCGCCCGCGGACACTTCGGCCGGGCCTACGAACTCGGTCTGCGGGCGCTCGAGGCGGCCGGCAACCCGCGGCCGTTGCCGTATGATCGGGACGGAAACAAGCCGTTCTTCGAGGCTGCGAAGGGGCTCGTGCACTGCCTCGTGGCGACCGGCAAGATCGGCCTTGCGAAAGACGTCGTCACGCGGGCGACGGTACTCGACGCCTCCGATCCGCTGGCCCTCGCCCGGCTGATCGCCGTCCCCCGCACGCCACCCCGGAAGAAGCCGTCGTGACCGCGCCCGGAAAATTTCTCGTGCTCGACGGGATCGACGGCGCCGGCAAGTCGTCGCAGGTGGCGCCGCTCGTCGAGTGGCTCACGGCCCACGGTCTGCGGGTGACGACCTGCCGCGATCCGGGCTCGACCGCGGCCGGCGACGCGATCCGCGCGATCCTGCTCGACCGCCACGAGATCCGCCTCGACCCCACGAGCGAGATGCTCCTCTACATGGCGGCGCGGGCACAACTCGTGGCCGAGGTGATCGAGCCGGCGCTGGCCCGCGGCGAATGGGTCGTGTCCGATCGATACCTGCTCGCGAACCTCGTCTACCAGGGGCACGCCGGTGGGCTCGACCCCGACGCGATCCGCCGCGTCGGCGCCGTGGCCACCGGCGGCCGCGAGCCCGATCTCGTGCTCCTCCTCGACGTCGACCTCGCGACGGCCGCGGGCCGCCTCTCACGGCCGCTCGACAAGCTCGAGAGCCGCGGCGAAGGGTTTCGGGCGCGGGTCCGCGCCGGCTATCTGGTGGAGGCGTCGCGGGCGCCCGAACGGATCGCCGTGATCGACGCCGCCGCAGAGCCTCGCGTCGTGGCCGAGCGACTGCGGCAGGCGCTCGGCGCACGCTTTCCCGAATTGCGGTGACCAGCATGGCCTGGCAGGGCATCGAAGGACATGACGCGATCGCCGCCGAGTTTGCCACGGCGCATGCCCGCGGCCGCGTGGCCGGAAGTTACCTCTTCATCGGTCCGCCAGGCGTGGGCAAGGGCACGTTCGCGAAGCGGCTCGCCAAGGCCCTCACCTGCGCCGCGCCGCAACCCGGGTTTGTGGCCTGCGACGCCTGCGCGTCGTGCGTGCAGGCGGAGGCGGGGAGCCATCCCGACATCGACGTGGTGCAGAAGCCGGAGGACCGGGCGACGATCCCCCTCGAAGCCCTGATCGGCGACGCCGACCATCGGATGCGCGAAGGGCTCTGCTGGCGGCTCCTGCTCAAGCCCACGGTCGCAGGCCGCAAGGTGGCGATCATTCTAGACGCCGACCTGCTCTCCGAAGAGTCCGCCAACTGCCTGCTCAAGACACTCGAGGAGCCGCCCCCCGAGGCCGTGATCATCCTCGTGGGCACGGCGCTCGAAAGGCAGCTCCCCACGATCCGCTCGCGCTGCCGGATCGTGCGGTTTCGGCCGCTCGCCGCCGACGGGGTCGCCCGCGTGCTGGCGGCGGAGCAGGCTGCCGGGCAGATCGCTCCTGCGCGGCTGCAGGAGTGCGCCGCGGGGGCGGAAGGCAGCCTCGAGCGGGCGCGGCTCCTCCTCGACGACGACCTGATGGCGTTTCGCGGCCAGATGCTGCGCGCGCTCGGCACGCGCCCGCTCCACGGCGTGGACCTGTGCCGCGACGTGCTGGCGTTGGTCGACGCGGCGGGCAAGGAGGCACCGCCACGGCGCGCACGGCTGCGGATCGTGCTCGAGTTCGCGCTCGAGTTTTTCCGCGCGGCCCTGCGGCATTGCACAACTGGCGAGCCGCCTACCGACCCCGCCCTGGCGACGGCCGTGTCGGCGTGGCAGGGCGATGCCGACATGGTTGCAGCGGGCATCGCGCAGACGCTGGACGCCATCGATGGCATCGATCGCAACGCAAACCTGACGATCCTCGTCGATGCCTGGACGGCCCTTCTCGAAGAGCCGCGGCTTGCCCAGTCGCCCTAAGCCACCGTGCTTCGCGTCACGGTGGCAGACCGTGACGCCCAGGTGCACTTGGATCGATTTTTCGGATCGTGCCTGTCGATCCACCTTTCCGGGATCGATCACAACCGGAAGGCACGTGGGCGGAACGCGTGGCGCCGGCCGGCATCTGGCAGGGATGGGGCATGGCCGACAAGCAGGCTCGGGGAATCGTCGCCTCGTCGTTCGTCGCCGGGCTCCTGCTTGCGGCGGTCATCTTCGCCCCGCGGGCCTGGGATCCCGTGCCTGAGCCATTTTTCGGGCTCGATGATCCGCCGATCGCCCCACCGCCCGCATCCGCCGAGCGTCCCGCGGAACGGCTCGCGCTCAACTCCGCCGTGCCGCTCGTTTCGTCTCCTGCAGCGCTCCAGGCGGCGGCGGTCGCGGCCCGCGAAGCGCTCGCAGCCGCCCCCGTGCCAGGCGAACAAGTCGTGCTCGAGGCGACCGAGCCTGCAGACAATGGCGCCCCACCCTCCGAAGCCCTCCCAGCGGAAATCCAACGTGGTGCCGCCGTGGCGCCGCCGGCCATCGTGTCGACGCCGCTGACTATTGCTGGTGTTGATCCAGAGCCGACGACCGTCTCACCGATCGAACCGCCCACAACGCCACCCGCCGCTGCCGCGGCGCTGCCCGAGACCGCGGCGCCGTCTCCACTGCCAACGCACCCACCAGCGCCTCCATCCCAGCCCCTCCCGCCCCCCGAATCGCTGCGCGCGCTCGTCACCCGGGTGCAGGCCGCTCGGCCCGCGGCCGCCGTCGAACCGCCGCTGCCGCGACGAATCAGCCCGCCTCCGGCCGTGGCCCCGCTGGCCCACGACGCACCACTCGTCGACAACGGCCTCGGGGCCGCGCCCCTGCCCGGGGATGCGTGGGTCGATCCCGATCGGGTGAACTGGTCCGATGTGCCGCTCATTCATCCGGGAAGCAAGCCGACGGTGCCGGTGCCACGTCTGAGTCTGCGGTCGCGGTTGCGGGTCGGCGAACGTCTGCTGGGCCGCGACCGGCCCGGCGACCCGGCGGCGAAGGCCACCGAAGCTCGCACTGGCTTGGCCGACATCCGCTCGTGGCCGGTGCCGCAAAAGCTCCTTGATCAGCTCGATGGACTCGCCTCCAGCCCACACTCCGACGCCACCCGAGCGTGGTCGGCGGCATCTCGCGAGCAGCTCACCGCCGTGCTGGATACGGCTGGCCCGCGCGATCCCGCCGCCCCAGCGGCTCTCGTCACGCTCGGGGAAGCGGTGCATGCCGGGATGGGAATCGCCGACGTGGCCGCCGACCACTCCGAGGCATCGGCGACCCGCCGTGCCGCCCTCGCATTGGCCCGGCGGATCGCCGTCTGGCGGGCGGCCACAGGATTGTGCGCCGACGCGGCCTCGAGCGACATCCGGTTGGAACCCGAGATTGTCCGGCTGCTCGATGCGATCGAGCGGTTCGAGATCTCCACGATGCCCGAAGACGCCGCCGTGGCTGCCCGCTCCGCTGGAATCCTCCGAGCCGCAGGACTCCCGGGCGGGGCCGGCTTGGCCAAGGCGGTGCACGACCACTATCTCGCTGCCAACGTGCGGCTCGCGATCCACCAGCGGTTTCTCGAGAAGCTGCTCCCCGGGGCGACGGTCACCACCGGCTCGGTCGACGACGTCGTCCTCGGCCGGAAGGTGCGCGGCACCCGCACCGTGCAGCGCACGACGACGGTCCGGTTTGTGCCCGACGCCGATGAGATCTGCTTCGACCTCGAAGTACACGGCGATGTGGAGTCGCGCACGGTGACGGAGTCGGGCCCGGTGTCGCTCACGTCGCGCGGCGCCTCTGCGTTCACGGTCCGTAAGCCGATCAAGGTGTCGACGGCGGGACTGCTGTTCGGGACGGCGACGGGCGTGGCCAGCAATCGCTCGCAGCTGGCGAACGTGCAGACCAGCTTCGACTCGGTGCCATTCATCAGTTCCCTCGTGCGGAACATTGCCCGCAATCAACACGAGGAAACGCTGCCCGAGGCCAACCGCGAGGTCATCGATCACATCGTCTCGAAGGCCTGCCGCGAGGTCGACGCCCAGGCGGAGCCGAAGTTCGTGGAAATTTCCGATCGCATCCGCGAGCGGGTATGGGAGCCACTGGTACGGCTGGGCCTGGAGCCGACGCCGGTGGCGATGGAGACGACGGCCACCACGGCCACGCTCCGCCTGCGCCTGGCTGCCGACGATCAGCTCGCCGCCCACACGCCGCGGCCGCGGGCCCCGACCGACGCCCTGTTCAGCCTGCAGATCAACGAGTCGACGCTCAACAACGCCCTCGAGCGGCTCGGCCTCGCCGGCCGACGGTTCTCGCTCGAGGAACTCCTCGGCATGCTCTACGAGCGGGCCGGGTTCGAACCGCGCATCCCCGACGACCTCCCCGAGGGTGTGTTCGTATCGTTCGCCCGGCGTCAGCCGCTGCGGGTGGAGTGCCGCGACGGCCTCGTGCACATGAGGGTGGCCCTCGACGCGATCGAGAGCGGCCGCCGGAGCTGGTACGACATCGTCGCGCAGGTCGCCTACAAGCCCGCCCACGCGGCGCCGCAGGTGTTCCTCGAGCGCGAGGGACCGGTGCAATTGAGCGGCCCGGGCCACCAGGGTCGCATCGAGTTCGCCCTGCGCACGATCTTCAGCAAGATCTTCCCGAAGGAGCGGCCGATCCCGGTGCTGCCCGACCGCCTCGTGAAGAACCCGCAGCTCGAGGGGCTCATGGTGCTTCAAGCTGTGAGCACCGACGGCTGGCTCGCGCTGGGGCTCGGCCTGCGCGAGGGCGAAACCACCGTCGCCCAGCCCGCCGCCAACGCCGACAAGGCCGCCGACCGCCGCCCACGCATCTTCCGCTGACGCGCCGGCTTCGGGCTCCCCGTATCCTTCCCCAACTCTTAGGCGCAGGGAACTTCCGGCGGAGACGGTCGGTGCGATGCGCAAGAGCCG